>JACFNJ010000006.1:0-3668 GCA_019454865.1 Bacteroidia bacterium | reverse complement strand
AATAATGAGATAATGCTTACAATTCAGCCAGGAGAGCATGGAAGTACCTATGGCGGTAATCCATTAGCTTGTGCTGTAGCTATGGAGTCATTAAAAGTATTAGAGGATGAAAACCTTGCACAAAATGCAGAAAACATGGGCAATATTTTCAGAACAAGAATGAATGCTTTGATGGAAAAATCACAATTAGTTAGCTTAGTAAGAGGTAAAGGACTTTTAAACGCTATTGTGATAAAGCCTTTTGGAAATAATAAAACTGCTTACGATGTATGTTTGGCATTAAAAGAAAATGGATTGCTTGCTAAACAAACCCATGGAGATATCATTCGATTTGCACCTCCTTTAATAATTAATGAAGAGCAAATGAATAAGGCATGTGATATTATTGAAACAACAATATTGAACATAAAATAAGTTATGCAGTTTTTTGAAATCAATACTTCATTAACGTTACAAAATGTAACCGATATAATCACACACAATAAAAAATTAGTTTTATCTGCTGATGCATCCGAGAGGATAAATAAATGCAGAGCATATTTAAACAATAAAATGAATAAAGAAGGTGCTGTCTTTTATGGCATCAATACCGGATTTGGTTCGTTGTGTAATACTCAAATATCTAATGAAGAGTTGTCGCAATTGCAGGAAAATTTATTATTATCACATGCTTGTGGAACAGGTGATGAAGTGCCGCGAGAAATTATTAAGTTGATGCTTTTGTTAAAAATTCAATCGCTAAGTTATGGGCATAGTGGTGTGCAATTGCAAACAGTGCAGCAATTAATTGGATTTTTTAATTCCGATATTTTGCCTGTTGTTTATCAGCAAGGCTCACTTGGAGCAAGTGGTGATTTAGCACCTTTAGCACATTTGTGTTTACCTTTATTGGGCTATGGTGAAGTTTGGCATAATAGCAATGGCGAATGGAAAAAATCCAACACCGCAGACGTTCTAAAATTATACAATCTGAATGTAATAAAGCTTCAATCAAAAGAAGGTTTAGCATTGATTAACGGCACACAGTTTATGCTTGCGTATGCCGTGTTTAATGTATTATTGGCAAAACGTTTGTATCGAAATGCGAACCAAATTGCTGCCATTTCTATTGATTCATTTGATGCAAAACTTGAACCTTTTAATGATTTACTTCATCAAATACGAGCACATAAGGGTCAAATAGAAACAGCAACACAAATAAGGAAATTATTAGAAGGAAGTGAGATAATTAATCAACCCAAAAGGCATGTGCAAGATCCGTATGCTTTTCGCTGTATTCCGCAAGTGCATGGTGCAAGTTTTGATACCATTGAGTATGTAGCATCGGTTATCGAAGTTGAAATGAATGCGGTAACTGATAATCCAAATATTTTTGTTGAGGAAGACATAATACTTTCGGGTGGAAATTTTCATGGACAACCATTGGCATTGGTTTTGGATTTTTTGGCAATTGCAGTTGCTGAGCTTGGCAGCATTAGCGAGCGTAGAACATATCAGTTAATTGCAGGCATACGTAACTTACCTGCTTTTTTAACACCCAATCCAGGATTAAATTCCGGATTTATGATTCCACAATATACCGCTGCAAGTATTGTGAGTCAAAACAAACAACTTTGCACGCCAGCAAGTGTTGATAGCATTGTAAGCAGTAATGGACAAGAAGACCACGTAAGTATGGGAGCTAATGCAGCAACAAAATGTTTTAAAGTGTGTAAAAACACACAACGTATTTTGGCTATCGAACTACTTAATGCAACACAGGCATTGGAGTTTAAACGTCCGTTAAAATCTTCATCAATGGTTGAAGATGTATTCAATAATTTCAGAAAAATTGTACCGTTTAATACAGCCGATAGAGCATTGTATAAAGATATTGAATCATCCATATTGTTTCTTGAAAAAATGTAAAAAGGTTTAATGCTTTTCATTCATTCGCAATAAATCGTATGAATAATTTATTCAACTTGTTCAATTTTTAATATTGTGGATAGTGCAGCATGAAAGTTTTCTAAACATCAAGTGGATGTATTCATGCCCTTATTTTACTGCTTTTATAAGGCGTTAATATTAGTGTACAGTTGATTAAAATCTGTTGAAATTGTAGAACTGCAATATTTGATATTTGTAGAGTACAAGTAAATCACGTATTAATAAATAAAATACTTTTATGAACACAACTGCACCTGAGCAATTAAACCTACTTTCATTACTTCTAAAAGGAGGTATTGTAATTATACCTATCATACTATTATCCATTGTAAGTATTTTTCTCATTATCGAAAGATGGCAAAGTATTGTAAAGAAAGGAAAGTTTTCACCAAGGTTAATTCCTGAATTAAACGACCAATTGCAAAATGGAAATGTAAAAGCTGCAATTGCCCTGTGCGAAAGAGATCAAACTACTGCATCACGAGTGATTTTGGCAGGGTTAGGTTCATTGGGGCAACCAATTGGTGAGATAGAAGGGATGATGGAAACTGCCGCTCAGATTGAAATTTCGGAGATGGAGAAAAAAATGGGATACTTAGGTTTGATAGCAGGTATTGCTCCAATGCTTGGTTTTATTGGTACAATATCGGGAGTAATCAAAATCTTTTATAATATTTCCCTTTCTGATAATATAAGTATTGGAATTATAGCCGGTGGGCTTTATGAAAAAATGGTGTCAAGTGGTGCTGGTCTTATTGTGGGAGTTATTGCTTATAGTGGCTACCACTTTTTAAATAT
The DNA here is from genome assembly GCA_019454865.1 of Bacteroidia bacterium. Taxonomy (GTDB): domain Bacteria; phylum Bacteroidota; class Bacteroidia; order UKL13-3; family UKL13-3; genus UBA6183. The sequence goes on along the minus strand of JACFNJ010000006.1, from coordinate 941 downwards.
GTTAATTGATAAAAACGTTCATCAAATACAAAAGCAAACATTTGAGTTTATCAAATTAATACAACAACCTGCTGAAGGTAAAAGAAACTAAATATTAACTAAGTATTATTAATTGTATGAAAATAAGAAGAAGTAAACGATTTGAAGCAGAAGTATCAACACATTCACTCAATGATATTATGTTCTTTTTGCTTTTGTTTTTTCTTATAGTTTCTACTGTAGCTAATCCTAATGTAATAAAAATATTATTACCCAAATCACAGTCAAACCAATCCATCAATAAGCAGCCGATTACATTAACAGTAACGGAGGATAAAAAATATTATATAAATCAGCAAGAAATGCCTTTTGATGCTCTTGAACCTGCATTAATTAAGGAATCCGGTAATTTGCCTGAGCTTACAGTTGTATTGCGTTTACCTTATAATTTACAAATTCAAGACTTGGTTGATGTAATGCAAATTGGTGCCCGAAATAAATTCAGGATGGTATTAGCTACCGATAAAAACTAAGCGATATTTTCTGTTCTCGTTCTATTGGTATTAGTTAAACATATAAAATGTAGGTAAGTTTGTGTATTCAAATCTTATCAAGTTCATTTTATATGCACATTAGTAATCGGGAGTTATTTTTAAAACATCAAGCACAAACTACAAAATTTCCTCTGCTACTTGAGTTTGAAAAAGCTGAAGGGATTTATCTATACGATAAAAACAATAATCCATATATTGATTTAATTGCAGGCATTAGCGTAAGTTCTTTAGGTCATGGAAATAAATATGTTAAGAATGCAATTAAAGAACAAGTAGATAAATACATGCACCTTATGATTTATGGTGAATTTGTTCAGTCGCCACCGGTATTACTTGCACAAAAATTAGCATCCTTATTACCGCAAAGTTTAAATACCGTTTATTTTGTAAACTCCGGTGCTGAGGCTA
>JACFNJ010000247.1 GCA_019454865.1 Bacteroidia bacterium | reverse complement strand
TATAACAATATGTTTCGATTCCAGACAAGATATTTATGCTGGGGTATCAATAGTAGATAGTTTAAACGCACAAGGATTTAATTTCGGTTCTAGACCTAAACCATTAATAAAACAACAAAGAAGTGTGCTAATATTTATTGGTATTGCCTTATATGAATCTATTTTAAATAAAGCAAAACCAATAAGTGAAATTATAACAAGTACTTTGGAAGTAACTCAAAGAATGTTTTTCGAAGAAGTTTCAGAAATATTTGAAAAAGAAATTAGGGACAACAAATTCGTAGGTTTCTTCAAAGGCCTTTTTAAATCAGGCAAATTACTTGCTCAGAGAATCACCTCAACTGACAGTCTTTCAAAAGAACTAAATAACAGACTTAAATTAGTACAGAAAAACACCATAAATGAATGTATTGATGATTTAGTAATTTACTTACGTAGTAAAATTGAGGAAGATGAAAATGTTAACTATGGCGACTTCTTAATTATATTTCCATTTCATACAGACAAAAAAACGAATACACCTATAATTGAAGCTCTACATCAGAGTATGGCAGCATTAGAAATACCATATACCTACATTGGAACAGCTGACTATGATAAATCCTATTTACCTAAACCAAGATATTTCGATGGAAAAAACATATCGGAAGAGAAAGACAATAGACTAACAGCAGATTTAGCTTCGAATTCAGTAAAAATTATGACCGCATCTAATTCAAAAGGGTACGACAGAAAATATGTTTTTGTATTGAATTTTGATGACTTGGAAATAGACAAACCTGATAATTCTTTTAAACCCCATGCCTTAAGCTACGTTATTTTAACACGTGCTGTTGACCAATGTGTAATTTATTACAAAAGTCAGACAACTATTATAGATAAAATTATTTCAATTACTGATTATATAGACACAAATAAGATTTAGAAGTCTATAAAGCAAAAGGTAATTTCACCCCTTATTCTCTCACATAGAATCGTGCTATTAATCGCAACTTTTTTTGTGCAATATTTTAGGAATTACTTTTCCATGTTATGTTGTTGTTGTTTAATATTTCTTTGCCCCATACCGGAAGTTCTTTCTTTAATAATTCAACAGTCTCTTCACAAGCATCAATTGCATCTTTTCTGTGTTTAGAAGATGTAAAAACAAATAGAGAAATTTCACCGGATTTTACCGTACCTAAACTATGGTAAATGTGCATACAGGTTAGTGCATATTTTTCAAAAATTGCTTCACGTATTTCATGTGCTTTTTCTAAAGCCATTTCTTCATAAGCAGTATATTCTATTGCTACTACGGTTGCATTATCTTTTTTATCTGCTCTTACCTGTCCAAGAAAAATACTATGAGCACCAATGTCTGTTTTTGTACTGTGATGTGCTATACTTTCAGCAATAGTATTTGGTGATATTGCTCCTTGCTTAAAAATATTTTTAGGTGCTTTTTTCATCTGTACGTTTTGTTTTACGATTGTATTTTATAACTCATTATCCCGCCTGCAATGGAAAATATATCCTTGTCCGGGTATTTTTCTTTAAGTATTGATACCGCTTGTGTGCTTCGTTTTCCTTGCCGGCAAAATACTAACAGTTGTTTTTTATTTTGTATTGTACTGTGTTTTTCATTTAGAAGGGATAAAGGAATAGCAGCCACTTCAAAATCTATTAATTTGGGTAGTTCATCACTCTCTCTTACATCTACAAATATGGAATTAACCGTATCTTCTTTATACAAACGTTCTGCTTCATTCCATGTAATATCTGCTTGTGCTGCACATTGAACGTAATAATTGATTTTTTGAAATTCAGAAATATTTTTCGGAATATAATTTATGGCATCAGGGTTAGGTGAAATTTGTAATGTATCAGATTGCAAGGATTTGAGATTGAAAATTAAGATTTGATTTGCCAACGTATTTCCAATATTGGTTAAATATTTAATAGCTTCTGTAGCTTGTAACGTACCTATTATACCAGGTAAAACACCTATTACACCGGTATCGTTGCAATCCGGAATTTGGGTAGGCGGTATTGGAAATAAATCACGGTAGTTGCAACTGTACCCATTTTTTAATTTTATATTAAAGCTGCTTACTTGTCCTTCATAACCAAAAATTGCACCATATACTAATGGTTTGTTTACTAATACACATGCATCGTTTAGCATGTATCTTGTTGTAAAGTTATCGCAACAATCTAATACCAAATCATATTTTGCTATGATGTCAATACAATTTTTAGTGGTTAAATATTCGTTATAAATTTCAATTTGAATGTCGTTGTATTTTTGTTGTAAGTAATATTTAGCGGTTTCAACTTTGCTTTTTCCTACATCGTTAATCCCAAATAATATTTGCCTATTGAGGTTTGAAACCGAAACGGTATCTCCATCTACAATTCCTATTGTGCCAACACCGGCTGCAGCTAAGTACATAAGTACAGGAGCTCCAAGTCCGCCTGCACCAACTACTAATACAGAGGATTGTTTTAATTTATTTTGCCCTTCTTCACCAAATCCTTTTAAGTTTATTTGTTTTTCAAAACGACTCATAGTTTTATCCTCCCGAAAATGGAGGCATTAAAGCTACCTCATCACCACTTTGTAATTGCGTATTATTTAGTATTAACTTTTTGTTTACGGCTATTTTATAGGTTTTGTTTTTTAGTTCTTTAAAATTTTGATGTAACCAAATTTCTAACGAATC
>JACFNJ010000246.1 GCA_019454865.1 Bacteroidia bacterium | reverse complement strand
TTTGCCTCTTTCTCGTTACCTGCCTTTAGATATAAATCTGCTAATTGGCCCAAATATTCCATTGATTTAGGAAATTTTTGTACCAACTTATTTGCCTCTGTTATTGCTTTTTTAGTATTGCCCTGTGCAAGATATATGCTGATTATTTGCTTACTTATATCTGCATTAATTCCATTCTTTTTTTCTGCTTTTTGCAATAAACTTAGTGCCGGGCTAAAATTTTGTGCAAGCATATAAAGATAAGTTGAATCAAACAAAAAAGCCAAGTTGTTGTAATCTGTAGTAAATAAATTTTCATACAGCTTTGCAGCGTTTGTATATTTCTTTTGTTGCCTGTATATTTCTGCCAATAACTTGTAGTACCATTCGTTGATGGGTTTTGTTTTTGCAGCTTTTTCCGCATACAGTTCAGCATCTAGCAACAAGCCTTTTTGCAAATAAATTTGACTTATTAAATAATTTACTGCTGCTTCTTCCGGAAAAATACTTAATGCCATTTTAAACTCCCGCAAAGCATCATCGGGTTGTTTTAGCATCAAAAATTTATTGCCATTAATAAAGTGTGTATCGAATTGCAGGTGTTGCTTTTCGTTTAGCTCTGTTTTGTTTTGGGCAACAGAAATTTGTGTTGTTGTATAAAACAACAACACTAGCACAAATAGTCGTTTACTATATTGCAGTAGTGTAATCGCCAATGCTTAAATCTTTTTGTTCGCCTTCAAACACTACATAACTACCCAACATGGCATTGTTTATTACGGCATGTTTTACTTTTGTATTGTTTTGAATTATGCAATTTTCTACAATACTTTTTTCAATAACACAATTATCACCGATGGTAGCATACGGACCCACTACGGCATTTGTTATTACTACATTTTTACCAATTAAACTGGGTTGTATAATGGTTGAATTATTTATCGTAGCAGTAGCGTCAACCATGGTTTTCCCGGCTTCTGCCATGTGATGCAATACTCGCGAGTTGGTATATACAGTTGAGTTTTTGTTGCCACAGTCTAACCATTCCTGCACTTTGCCTGTTTCAAATTTTAACCCTTTTGCTTTCATGTTCTCTAAAGCATTGGTTAATTGAAATTCGCCTTTTTCTTTGATATCGTTATCCAACAAATACTGTAACTCTTTGCGTAAGTTAGCACCATCAGCGAAGTAATAAATGCCAATAATTGCTAAGTCGCTAACAAATGTTGTTGGTTTTTCAACAAAATCGGTGATTACTCCATTGTTATCCAATTTTACTACACCAAACTGACTTGGGTCTTCAATTTGCTGAACCCAAATAATTCCGTCTTTACTTCTATCAAGTTTAAATCCTGCTTTAAAAAGTGTATCGGCAAAAACCACCAACACATTTCCATCCAAAGCTTCTTTGGCACACATGATTGCATGTGCAGTTCCCAATGCTTCGCGTTGGTAGTGTATTGTACCTTTAGCTCCAAGTTTTCCTGCTACTTCAATTAACTTGGCTTCTACTTCCTGCCCAAAACTTGGATGAATAATAAATGCTACTTCTTCAATACCATCACCACAAACCTCTTCTAAATCTTCTATAATTTTTTGTACAATTGGTTTTCCTGCAACGGGAATTAATGGTTTAGGAACGGTTAAAGTGTGTGGGCGCATTCTTTTGCCCATACCTGCCATTGGAACTATTATTTTCATTTCTATACTTAACGGTTTTAATTTGTATTTAGTTATTTTTCTGATTCGATTTATTTTTTACCGGTGCTGCCATATCCTCCGCTGCCTCTTCCGGTTTCTGACAATTGTTCAACACTATTCCATTGTATGGTTTCATGTTTTGCAATTATCATTTGTGCTATTCGTTCGCCATGTTTTATAACAAATGATGTATCGCCATGATTAATTAGTAATACTTTTATTTCACCACGATAATCTGCATCAATTGTGCCGGGTGCATTTAAAACAGTAATTCCATGTTTAAATGCTAATCCGCTTCTGGGTCTTATTTGTGCCTCAAATCCTTGAGGTAATTCTATAAACAATCCGGTTGGAATTAAAACTCTTTGCGTGGGCATTATTTCAACATCTGCTTCCAAGTTTGCACGAATGTCCATACCAGCAGCAAATGCTGTTTCATAAGCCGGTAAAGGCAAATCTGAAGTGTTGATGATATTAATTTGCATAGTTTACAACCGCACGAAAATAAGGTTTTTATTCAAAACTATGCTATTTTATACTACATACGCTTTTTGTGGTATTATCAACGCATTGTACTTTTAAAATGGCAGTAAAATCAATGCTTTAATAGTATTTGAAGTATTACGTTTAAAAATCTTCGTCTTGATTATTCGTTTCTTTTTCTTTGTAGAAACTAAAATCATCGCATGTTAATCCATTGGAGCGCATGGTCCATTTATGGTTAATCATATCGCCATCATACGTGTTGGTAACATTATCTATATCATAAATTAATGGACGCATCTTTTTGTCTATGAATACGGATTTTCCTATCGGTACTTTTATAATTATTTTAACCTGTTGTGCTCTCCATTTTTCTTCGGGTTTTAATTCAAATGTTGGATTGAAAACAATTGTGCTGTCTTCAATTGTATAATTGTAAATAATTGATTCCGCACGCGATAATGCTTGTTTCTTTGTTTTACCTTTTGCTGTACGAATTAATAACAACTGAAAACTATCGGTATTGCTTTTTTGAATGTCTATTTGTG
>JACFNJ010000005.1 GCA_019454865.1 Bacteroidia bacterium | reverse complement strand
TATTAGTTTCATTGGATGGCACAGGAACAGGTAAGCTGGATAATGGAATATTAATCCAAAGAGGAAGTATATTTTTCTTTCCTTCAAGTTTAACATCTACAGTTACTCGGTTTCTAAAACGTAATACCGGGTAAGAGTCAATTGGAGTAATTAGCATACCCCAACCATCGCATAAGTTATGTAACTTTACGGTTAATGTAGCACGAATAGAATCTGCAAGGCTGCTTAAACCTATCATACCTGCAGGAACAATTTGTTGTGTTTTAAATGTATCTCGTATTTGTGTTAAGTATGTAGCAGGAAAAGTAAGCGACTTTAAACGGATAAATGCTTCACCTCCTAAAAACGCACTCATTGGATTTGCCAATACGGTCTCCATAACACTGCTTGAAATGTTTAAGAAACGGGTATTTTGCACATCGCCATCTACCATTACATGTGTAATATTAGCCGGAGCTGTTATAGGAGAACTGCCCGGGTTTAAAAACACACATGACTTAACTTCATTTCGTGCAGCCGATGAAATATTCCATGTACGATTTGTACCTGACTCTAATGCAATACCAGATGTAACATCTGTGGTATCAGAGCCATAATAAAGCGTGTCGCCTACATTGGCAAAATCTGAACTGGCAATACTAATTTGAGCAGTGGATAACGTAACTATTCCCAACAATCCACTCAAACAAAGAGTAATTTTTTTCATGTATTTAAGTTTAAAAATATTAATCAAATATATATTAATAGCAAAAGGTAATTACAATATAATCTCAAAATTATTTTTTAGACGAAAACTTGTGCTTTAAAAATTCAATAAAAACCGGAAGTAAAGAAACACCGATAATGCAAAATACCACCAACTCAAAGTTTTTCTTAACCCAGTCAATGTTTCCAAACATGTATCCGGCCATTGTTAGCATTGTTACCCAAACTATTGCACCAACCACACAATAAATAATGTATTTACGATAGTTCATATTACCAATACCGGCAACAAATGGAGCAAATGTTCGTACAATTGGAACAAAACGAGCAATAATTATTGTTCGTGCACCATGCTTTTCATAAAACACATGTGTTTTATCTAAATAATCTTTACGTATTGTAAATACACCAAATAATTTTGCTCCTTCACCTTTTTTTGCTAAAAATCTACCAATAAAATAGTTTATATTATCACCAAGTAATGCGGCACAAATAAGTAATACAATTATCAAAGTTACATTTAATTCATTGGCTTCATTAGCTGCAAGTGCACCCGCAGCAAATAGCAACGAATCGCCAGGCAAAAATGGAGTAACTACCAAACCGGTTTCGGCAAATACTATTAAAAATAAAAGTAAATAAATTAGCGTACCGTAATCCTGTACAAAAGTTTGCAAATGTTCATTGATGTGTAATACAAAATCAATAATTTCTTTCATGTCTTCGATAATTGTTTTTTAATTTGCTGCAATGTTACACATTATTGTTAATTTTGACCGTGTTTAAAAAAATAATAACTTATAGTTTAGCTATACTTCTAACAGCAATGCTAATGAGTGAGCTATCTGCTTGTAAGTCCTCACACCGTATGCACAAGAAAAAAGGATGTAATTGTTCGTATTAATGAAGAACCCAAAAATTAGTCTTATTACAGTTTGTTATAATGCCGAAACTTTACTTTACAACACACTTAATAGCGCAATTCAACAAACTTATAAAAACATTGAATTAGTAATTATTGATGGTGGCAGCAAAGACAAAACAGTAGAAATAGCTAAGCAATTCCAACCCTATATTGGCACACTTATATCCGAAAAAGACAATGGCATTTATGATGCAATGAATAAAGGAATAAAAGCCGCACAAGGTGATTGGATTTATTTTTTAAATGCAGGCGATGCGTTTTATAACACAACCATTTTAGAAGAAATTTTTAAAAATACTGAAATAACTGATATTGATTTTATATACGGAAAAATGCAAACCGTAAATGAACCAACCGGAATAAATTACATAGCAGGCAAACCCGTTACCTTTAAAGATTTTTATTTCAGCTACCCTATTTGCCATCAAACTACATTTACTCGTAAACAAGTTTTTGATTATATGCCAATGTTAGATACTAAACTAAAAATAATGGCAGATAATAAATGGCAAATGCACTTTTTTAAACACCATGAAAACAAAGCTTTATTCATTGATAAAATCATTGCCTTTTATGATATTCAAGGAGCTTCCTATCATAAACGCATGTTAGGTTATAGAGAATTTTTAAGTTACACAAACAAGCTATTGCCACTGCCTGTTTATTTAGTTAATGTATTGTTGTATCCAATTATTTGGAGTAAAGTAAAATTTATCCGAACATTTCAGCAAACTTCATGGTTTAAAGCATACCGGGCTTTGAAGTTTAAAGGCAAAACAGCCAATGTTTAAAAATTGTAGATAGTTATACAATGCACCCCATTATTTTGCGCACACTTTATAATTTGTTGACCAAATGATTTTATCCGATAAACGTATTCTTGAAGAGATTGAAAAAGGAACTATTTTAATAGAACCATTTAAGCGCGAATGTTTAGGAACCAATTCGTATGATGTTCACTTAGGGCGATATTTGGCAACATACAAAGACAGAGTTTTAGATGCTAAAGAGCATAATAAAATTGAAACATTTGAAATACCACAAGAAGGATTTGTATTACAACCAAACACATTGTACTTAGGCGTTACAGCTGAATACACCGAAACCCATGCACACGTTCCCTTCTTAGAAGGTAAAAGCAGCACAGGAAGATTAGGTATAGACATACATGCTACTGCAGGTAAAGGTGATGTTGGTTTTTGCAATACCTGGACACTTGAAATTTCGTGCGCTCAGCCGGTACGTATATATGCAGGTATGCCAATAGGTCAATTAATTTATTTTGCTGTTGAAGGAAATATTGAAACATTATACAATACAAAGAAAAACGCCAAGTACAACAAACGAGGTGTGAAACCCGTAGAAAGTATGATGTGGAAGAATAAATTTTAACTCAACAAAACTTTCCAGGCCGATTCTACATCTTTATTTATCAATAAAGATTGTGCCATTAAATGTTTTGCTTTAACTAATTCATCGCCTTTTAATTGAAGAATTTCAGTTAAATTTTTGTTCATTCGTTTATAAACGTCTATATCCGTTTGTTCAGGTAGCCTTTCTGTATTACCAAGCATTCCCAAATCATTTCCGGTTAAATATTTGCTGTTTCTTATTTCATCCGGTAAGGCATCAACACCCATACCTAATGTAGTAAGCGGCTTGGGCACTTCAAATAATGCATCACCATTAGCTCTTACATAACAATCTCCACCTAAACGCGCTACCAAATCAATTTTTTGTTGATCAATTTTTCCAACAGCATTAAGTATATTTGGGTTCACATGAATTAATTTCACTTCACAAATAATCAAGTTTCCAGCACCACCTGTATTGCCAAGTTGCACCACCTGATTCACTACACACTCCATTTGCACCGGAGACTCTTTAACACGCGGTGGTTGTATTAATGTAGATTGAATTGGAGTTAAGCCTGATTTTACAAATTCATTTACACCTTTTGCATACTCTGTACTGCTTAAACTCACCTGTTGAATCATTGCATAATTAACAATATTGATACACACCTCGGGCACTTCCAATACATTTTCTAACGAGTGCTTTGTGGTATTATCTCTTACCCTACGTGCAGGAGAAAAAATAACAATAGGCGGTTTAGTACTAAACATATTAAAGAAACTAAACGGGCTAAGATTTATGTTTCCGGCCTTATCTATTGTACTTGCAAAGCATATAGGGCGAGGAGCAATGGAGCCTTGCATAATATTTTGCAACTCAGCTGCACCAATTTCATCCGGTTTATACGTTCTATATGTTTCCATATTGTTTTATAAAACAGAACTAATAGAAGCAGTTTCTTGAACCAAACCTTGAGCACATTTTAAAATTCTACCCGGAAATTTTTGAATAATCCGATAATCATGAGTAGCCATTAGTATTGCCGTTCCTTTTTGCGAAATACTGTGAAGCAATGCCATAATATCATCACTTACTTTCGGATCTAAATTTCCGGTTGGTTCATCGGCTAATATTATTTCAGGGTCATTTAGCAATGCTCGAGCTATAACTACACGTTGTTGCTCTCCTCCACTTAATTCATGAGGCATTTTAAAATCTTTGGTTTGTAATCCTACTTGCTCTAATACAAATGCTATACGTTCTTTAATCTTCGAATCGCTTTTCCATCCGGTTGCTTTTAATACAAATTGAAGATTTTGGTAAACCGTTCTATCAGTAAGTAATTGAAAATCCTGAAACACTATTCCTAATTTCCTACGCAAAAAAGGAATGTCTTTTGTTTTAAGCTTTGTTAAATCAAAACCCGCAATGTTTCCTGAGCCTTTTTCGAGTTTCAATTCGCCATATAAAGTTTTTAAGAGGCTACTTTTCCCACTTCCTGTTTGCCCTATTAAATAAAAGAAATCTCCTTTATTTATCTTTATATCCACATCACTAAGTATCAAGTTGTGGTGTTGAAAAACCTGTACATCGGTTAACTCTATTACTGTCTCCATATTTATTCTAATTCAATTTTATGCATTTTCCCGAATGGAATTTTAGCTAATATTTCATTAATTTGTTCCGTTTTATCACCCAATCCACATTTGTCTAAAGCTCGCTCCGGGCGGTCGGTTCGGAAGTATGCTATAAGAGTATAATTGTTATCTCTAAGTTGAACATAGTCGGGAATTTTAGCTTTCCCTTTAATTTTTATTATATACAAAACAATTGGTGTTATAAAATGTTTACAAATAATGCTGAAAAAATAATGAATTCTTTTTTATTATTGCGCTTGCAAAATAAAAAAAACAATGAGATTACTTAAACAGATTTCTTACACTTTTCTTTTCGCTGCCGCAGTAATAGCTACAGGATGTAGTGTTAAAACCAATATGGGTAGCAACAATTACACAGTTTCTCCTAATCCTTTAGAGGTAAAAGGTGATTCTATTTTAATAACAATGAATGCTACAGTTCCGGCAAAATCCTTCAACCCTAAAGCAAATGTATTGTTTCATCCATATTTAAAAACTGAAAAAGGTGATGTTCAATTAAAAACAATAACATTAGGTGGAGAAAAAGTTACTGAAAATGTTGATATAAAAATTGACTCAAAAACCGGAGGTAAAATTACTTATACCGAAAAAATTCCATACAATCCTGATTTAAAAAGAGCCACTCTTTACCCTGGCTTCTCAGTTAAAGTTAAAGGAAATTATGTAGTGTTACCAGCAGTAAAAGGACAAACCTTTGCTGACAAAGTATTAGCAGAAGGTACTATTACAACAGCTTTATTGGTAAAATCATCTGAGGTTGCTACATTAGATAATACACCCTATGTTGCTTCAGAATCTTCACAATCGGTAAATATTTATTTCCCATTAGATGTTGATCGTTTTAATATCAACTTCAAATCAGGAAAAGAAATAAGCAACAAAAAACAATTGGAGCTTCTTAAAAAAGCACTAAAATCAAATAAAAATTGGACAGTAAAAGGATTAGCAATTAATGGCTATGCCTCACCTGAAGGAGAATTAGAAAGAAACTCTAATTTATCACAAGGACGTGCTAACTCTACTTTTAGTTACTTAAAGAAAGAATTGAAAAAACTTGGTTTTACCGAAGTTAATGACCAAAATCTTTCAATGGGTTCAACACTTGCAGAAGACTGGGAAGGATTAGCAAAATTAGTTGAAGCATCAGACCTGAGCGACAAAAATGGCATAGTAGCAATAATTAGAAATTCTTCAATTGCTGATTTAGAAAAAGAAAGTCTAATTCGTAGAGATTATGCGAAGTCATGGGAAAAGTTAAAACAAAATATGTTACCTAAATTGCGTAGATCAGAGTTAATCGTAAAAGGGCAAACTCCAATTAAATCTGATGAGCAACTTTTGGCATACGTTCAATTAGACTCATTAACTGATATTGAACTTTCACACTTAGCAGTAATTACAACCGACAATGCAAAAAAAGAAGCAGCATACAATGCTTTTGTTGCAAAATATCCTAACGACTGGCGTGGTTACAACGGTTTGGCTGTATTGGCAATTAACAAAGGAGAATATTCAAATGCTTCTACACATTTAAACAAAGCAAATGAATTATCACCTGAAAATGCTACCGTGTTGGCTAACTTGGGAGTAGTTGCAAAAAACACAGGAGATGTAAAACGTGCCGAAGATTACTACAAACAAGCAGAAGCAAAAGGTGCTGACATGAGCTATAACAAAGGAATAATTGCAATTAAAAAAGGTGATTACGCTACTGCTCAAAAATTATTCAATCAAGCAGGCAAAAAGGATTTCAATTATGCTTTAGCACAACTATTAAATGGTGATGCATCAGGTGCTAAAATAACAATTGATAACATTAGCCAAGAAAACATGACTTGGGATTTATACTACCTTCGTGCAATTGCTGGCTCACGCATGAGCAATGTTGAAACCGTTACAACCAATTTAACACGTGCTATCCAGTTAAATGCTGATGTACGTAGAATGGCAAAAGAAGATGTAGAATTTATTAAATACTTCGGAAATCCTGCATTTGACGGTTCTATTCGCTAATATCACATAACTTATTTTCAAAAAGGGTTGGAGTAATTCAACCCTTTTTTCTTATCCATAAATATATGACTACAGAACAACTAAAAGAATTACAAAAAAAGGTAGAGAACCTGAGGAGGTATCTTTGACGTAGATAATAAACTATTATTAATACAAGACGAAGAAAACCAAAGCTTACAACCTTCTTTTTGGGATAACCCCAAAAGAGCGGAACAAATCCTAAAAAGCATAAAACTAAAAAAGATTTGGACGGATGCCTACCAAGATGCACAAACAAAAGTTGATGATTTAGCAATACTTTACGAGTTTCATACAGTAGGTGAAGCTACCGAAAAGGAAGTTGAATTGGCATTTACACAAGCTGCTGAATGTATTGAAACCTTAGAGCTTAAAAATATGCTAAGTAGTGAAGAAGATCAACTTTCATGTATTATTAATATAAACTCAGGAGCTGGTGGAACCGAAAGCCAAGATTGGGCACAAATGCTTATGCGCATGTATATAATGTATTGCGATAACAAAGGATTTAAGGCACGTGTAATAGACGAATTAGCAGGTGATGGCGCAGGTATTAAATCTTGCTCAATAGAAGTAGAAGGCGATTTTGCTTATGGATACTTAAAAGGTGAAAACGGTGTTCATCGTTTGGTACGCATATCCCCCTTTGATTCAAATGCCAGAAGACATACTTCATTTGCATCGGTTTACTGCTATCCTATTGTTGATGATAGCATAGAAATTGAAATAAAAGATGCAGATATTGAAATCCAAACTTCACGAAGTGGAGGTGCCGGAGGACAAAATGTAAATAAAGTTGAAACTAAAGTGCAACTAACACACAAACCAACCGGAATAGTTATAGTATGCCAGGTAGAACGAAGCAAAAGTGCAAATAAAGAGCGTGCTCTTAAAATGCTTAAATCACAACTGTACGAAATTGAAATGCGCAAACGAAACGAAGCCAAAGACGCAATTGAATCGGGAAAAAAGAAAATTGAATGGGGCTCGCAAATTCGTAATTATGTTTTTCATCCGTATAAATTAGTAAAAGATTTACGAACCGATATAGAAACAAGCGATGTGCAAGCGGTAATGAATGGCGAATTGGATATGTTTATTAAGGCTTATCTGATGGAAGAATCGAAAAACTAAAATTCAATAAAACAAGAAGCCCCGAAAAATCGGGGCTTTTGTGTAATCAAGATACATATTTAAAAACATGGCAACGCTGTTACCATTTTTATGTAACTAAAATGCTAACTGTGATGCTGACTCCTCTGATTGCTTATTATTAACAATTTCGGCTTCGGCTTTCTTCCCATTTGTTGAATTAGGTTTTGTTTTCACAAATTCACCCAACCCAAAAACATCAAATTTATTTTCCTTTAAAAACATACCTACTGCAATTGCTTGCTTAATATTTGTCAAACTCAAATCAACCTCAAATTCATCGTTTATCATTGCACGAGGTGTAACTGTAAATACAACCTTCTGATCCATAAAATAATCAAACAATAATGTAATGTTTTTACGCTTTGTTAATACCGTTATTTTTTCTTCCATAATTTATATTCTTCTGTTTTTCAGTTGTTAAAATTTCCAATTGGGTTTGTAAAGATAGTATGGCTTTTGACTTTTTAGATACCATAATACATTTTAAATACAAACATTATTTTTTAGTTAAACGAGGTTTATTCACATTGATTTTACCACTTGTGTAAATCCTGTTAATATCCCTTAGTTTATTCACACTTTACGTTTTCAATTATGCAGCATATCTTCTTCTCCCAATAGTACTAGTAATGCTTTGTGCTAACTTAATATCGTGTAAATAATTGTTGGTATCCCCCATTAATAGTTTACAATGAGCGCGTAAGCGATATGCATCGGCAAAGTGTTTATTGAGACTTAGTGCTTTATTTATATCCTGAACTGCAATCGAGTAATTTTTAAATTTTGTAAAAATTAATGCCCGCCAATAATAAAGCTCTGTTTTAAACGGACTTTGAACTATCGCTAAATTTATAAAATGAAACGCCTCATCATAGTCTTTTTGTAAATAACATAATTCACATGTCATTAATAAATATTTTGAGCTGTGGTTTTCAATTTCTAACGCTTTGGCTATATAGGTTAAAGCAATTGAGTAATTAAAATTTAGTTTATATAATTCAGCCAGTGCAAAATATACTTCGGCATTGTTGCTATTATTTTTAATCAAACATAATAAAATCTCTTTTGCTGTTCTGTATTTACCCAAATACATAAAACACATTGCAACTTTTATTTTAGCATATTCATTATTACTATCAATTTTTAATACAGCATTAAATAGATAAAGTGCATCTAAGAATTGTTCATTTGCAAATAGAATCTTTGCTTGCTCAATAGTTTGCTCTGTCTTTAATTGGAAAGAATCTGTTTTTGTTAGCTTTTTCATACCCTAATTATTAAAATTTTATGGGTACAAAGTTTTTCGGTTACTACGCAACCTATTTGCGAAGTAGTAAAAATTAACAATAATTTTTTTCATAAAGAGGCTGTCTCAAAAGTCCGAGACAGCCTCTTTTCATTTTCCAAAGAGCATAAAAAAGCGATACAATAGTAAATCTTGTATCGCTTATTAGTAGCGGGAAGCAGAATCGAACTGCCGACCTTAGGGTTATGAATCCTACGCTCTAACCATCTGAGCTATCCCGCCATTTAATTTTAGAGGGTGCAAATTTATAAAAAAAAGTTACATTACTAAATTTTCAATAAATTAATTCTCATCTAAAAACACATATAGAAGTGTAATAAAAACTAAACAACAGAGTTTTAAGATGTGTATAATACACACATTTTATTAACAATTTTAAATATATAATCGGTATTTTCGGATTTTTAAAATATTATTCGACCATGAAAAAGACAAAACATATTACATTGGGTTTACTTGCATTACTTGTAATAGGTGGAGCTTCTATAATTTTAACCAGTTTTAAAACAGATAGCAAAACTTCAAACATGTCGCCTTCATATCCAAGTTTTGGTATTGATTTACCTGGAGAATATGATTTACATGGTATAGATGTTTCTCGTCACCAAAAAGAAATTGATTGGGAAGCTGTAAGTAAAATGAAACACAAAGATGTATCGGTACAATTTGCATTTATAAAAGCCAGCGAAGGAAGAACCGTAGTTGATGATTATTTTAAAAAGAACTGGAAAGAATGTAAACAAGCCGGCATAATGCGAGGTGCATACCACTTTTACAGACCACATTTAACAGCTGACGAACAAGTAAAATTATTCATTAGCATGGTTCCTAAATTAGAAAAAGGAGATTTAGCACCGGTTTTAGATATTGAAATGTATGGAAGTATCCATAGAGGTACTTTAAAGAAAAACTTGAAACGCTGGTTAGTACTTGTTGAAAAACATTATGGTGTAACGCCTATTATTTATACCAATTATGGATTTTACAAACACATGCTTACTGGTAATGAATTTAAAAAATACCCTTTATGGATTGCACACTATAAAACTCCTGATTTAAATGAGAAATTAACCACATGGGACTTTTGGCAACACAGTGATAGAGGTAGAGTAAGCGGCATAAGAGGTAGCGTAGATTTTAACGTATTTAAAGGAGATTTTGACGATTTAAAGGATTTGTGTAAGAAATAATTAGGTAATAAATAAAAAGTTGTAGTTACAGAACCAATATTTGCTAATATTAAGCACAACAAAGATTTCAAGCGTTTTATCATGTGAGGCAAATCAAAGGTTGAGATAGAATGGGGATAAATAGTATTTGCACACAATCTTAATAAGAAGGCTATTGCATAAAAATCAGTGGTGAGACCTCTTTAAACTATTTTTAACCAAGGCGGATTTTTTGATCTTCAAATTACAAAAACAACTCGCACTAAATTCGGATCAAAAAAACATCACAAGAAATGATAAATAAAAAAGCTGCCTCAAAATTGCTTTTGAGACAGCCTCCTCTTTATTATTTAAATATTATATAGAATTAAAAGTAAAGGAATAAATTCAATCCTGCATTCACATTATCTAACCCTATTCCGAAGCTTCTTAATCCGCTATTTCTAAAAGTTTTTGATTCAACTTGTACTGTTTTTAAATTACCACTATCATAGGTTTCACTTACTACGGATTGATCGCCATTTGTTTGAAATCCCAATGTGTAACCAATTTCAGCACCTATTGACATTTTAGGAGCAAAGAAATATTCAGCACCTATGTAACCGCGAGCACCTGCAAAAAACTGTGCACCATTGTTTCTGCTAAGTACTCTTGAAGATACATTTGATGAAAATCCTCCTGAAAAGTTAGTTGTACTCAATGGAGTATTGAAGTTTAAATCCATTGCATTACCATATGTATAGGAATAATTTTCAGACAATACACCGATAATTAATTCAGCACCATATACGCCTTGTAATCTTGCTTGTCCTCTTCTTTTTTCTAATCCTGCCCCAATTAAAAATGCATTTGTTTGTGCACTTTCTTCATCCTTCACATAAGTTGGCAACAATGGATTAGGAGTTAAGTTGTTTTCAAGAACATAATTCTGACGTTTATTTAAATAACTGTTTGCCTGAAATCTTACACGATAAGCTGTATTTGCATCAGCCATGTATTTTCCTACAAAAGCAATACCTCCAATATTTCCTAAGGTACTTACTGCCGGAGCATTAGCATTTGCAAAAACACCGGCATTATTTGCTGTATTTCCATTTAAAAGATTACCTGCATAACCTAAAAAAGAAGATGCTGAAAATCCGATTGACCAATCACCTGCTTGAGGTAATACCTGATGTCCATTTTTGGAAATAAAACTTGTGGTAGAATTCGTTGAACTTTCTGTTGCTTGCTGCGCATTTACTTGATTAAATGCCACACAAGCTATTGATAATATTAAAACTAATTTTTTCATTTTTTTATACTATTTAGTAAAGAATTAATAATAGAAGAAAATAATTTATCCTTTAATTATTGATTCTATTATTGGAAAATGACATCAGTTTTAAGTGCTTTGGTAGTTTCGTTTTTAGTTGCATTAATATTAACACCACCATGATTATATTCATACTCATTATTAGTTTCACATGGATCTAATGGAGCAGGTCTGCTATCTCTTTTTCCAACAAATCTTCTACCTTTAATGTTTACATTTTTAGAAGCATTAGCAGTTTCAACAACAAAATCGAATTTGCCATCTGCACCTACTGTAATTTCTAATTCTCTTGCATTTGAGTTATCATCTGTCCAAGTTGCAACAAGTATAGTTCCAGCAGTTGCAGGAGTTATTTGAGAGTCTAAAGTACTAAAGCACATTTTGTTACGCATATATGCTGTACCTGTAATTTTTGCTAATCCCAATGCAGGATTAATCTCATAACTGTAATCAGCATTTTGTGTTACAGTTTGTCCGTTATTTACATTTATTGTTGCAGGAACAAATGTTGTACGTGTAAATAACTTACTAAGTTTACTTCCATTTTCAAGAGTTTGCTCAGCAGTAAAAGTTTGAGGGATAACAATAGAAACAGCAACTTGTTTTACATTAGCATCTACTTTTAACGTGTAAACTCCGTTTGCATCAGTTGTAGCTGTATATGATTTACGAGCATAATTAGCTCCAGCTACAGGATTTGTAACTAAGTCTCTGGTATCAATAGTACCAACTACAGTAACTCCTGATACATTTTCTTTTTGTCCGTTGTTTAAAATTAAATCGGCTGTAATTTTACCGGTAATAATTGCACTTCCTACAGTTGGTTCCGCTGTGTTTTTGCTTTCTTCGGATGTACATGACATAAAGGTCAACCCTGTTGACACTAGCAGCATTGCTGCAATGGTTTTAATTTTCATAAATGGTTTATAAATTTTATACCTCACAAAAGTAAGTTTTATAAACTATTATGAAAGTTTTATTTAGTTATTTATTCCCCAAACAGATAAAAATGCTCAAAATTTTATACAATCTAATTCGGCAAAGATTCATATAAATTCTGTTGCCTACATACTTCTACGGTACTGTCCACCTACTTCAAAAAGTGCATTTGTAATTTGACCTAATGAGCAATACTTAACCGTTTCAATAAGTTCTTCAAATATATTTTGATTTTGAATTGCCACATATTGTAGGCGTGTAAGCATTTCCTTTCCTTTATCTGTATTGCCCTTTTTTAACTCACCCAACATACTTATTTGGAATTCTTTTTCTTCAGTTGTTGAACGAATCACTTCTTTTGGCAATACTGTAGGTGAACCTTTGCTACTCAAAAATGTATTAACCCCAATTATAGGATACTCGCCACTATGTTTTAATTTTTCATAATAAATGCTTTCTTCCTGAATATTATTTCGTTGGTACATGGTTTCCATAGCACCTAAAACCCCTCCCCGCTCAGTTATTCTGTCAAACTCCGTAAGTACGGCTTCTTCTACCAAATCGGTTAATTCTTCTATAATAAATGAGCCTTGAAGTGGATTTTCATTTTTTGCCAACCCAAGCTCTCTATTAATAATTAACTGAATTGCCATTGCTCTTCTAACAGATTCTTCTGTAGGCGTAGTAATTGCTTCGTCATAAGCATTGGTATGTAACGAGTTGCAGTTATCATAAATTGCGTATAAAGCTTGTAACGTTGTTCGTATGTCGTTAAAATCAATTTCTTGTGCATGCAATGAACGACCCGAAGTTTGAATATGGTATTTAAGCATTTGTGAACGCTCATTAGCACCATACTTTAACTTCATTGCCTTTGCCCAAATTCTACGAGAGACTCTTCCTATTACGGAGTATTCCGGATCAATACCATTTGAGAAAAAGAAGGACAAGTTTGGAGCAAAATCATCAATATGCATTCCACGACTTAAATAATACTCAACGTATGTGAATCCGTTGGATAATGTTAATGCAAGCTGAGTAATAGGGTTTGCACCTGCCTCAGCTATATGATACCCACTAATTGATACAGAATAAAAATTACGGATTGCACTATCAATAAAATATTGTTGCATATCTCCCATTACACGCAACGAAAACTCCGTTGAAAAAATACACGTATTTTGAGCTTGATCTTCTTTTAATATATCGGCTTGTACCGTACCTCTTACTTGCTTTAATGTATCAATTTTGATTTTATTGTAAACATCAGCAGGCAAAACCATATCACCGGTAACACCAAGCAACATAAGCCCTAAGCCATCGTTTCCATCGGGTAGCTCAGCATTATATGTTGGGCGTTTTGTGCCTTTTGCTTCAAAAATTTCATCTATCTTTTTGTTTACTTGTGCTTCAAGTCCATTTTGTTTGATGTATATTTCGCATTGTTGGTCAATGGCAGCATTCATAAAAAACGCACAAATAATAGCAGCAGGTCCGTTTATTGTCATTGAAACGGATGTTTTAGGATCGGCAAGATTAAATCCGGAGTATAGTTTTTTAGCAGCATCTAAACTCCATATACTAACACCGGAGTTTCCTATTTTACCATAAATATCCGGTCTGTGGTCAGGGTCGTTGCCATATAAAGTAACTGAATCAAATGCAGTACTCAATCGTTTCGCAGGCATACCTTTGGAAACATAATGAAATCTTTTGTTGGTTCTTTCCGGTCCGCCTTCGCCAGCAAACATTCTTGTAGGGTCTTCGCCTTCGCGCTTAAATGGATATATACCGGCTGTATAAGGAAATTCACCAGGGAAATTTTCTTGCAATGCCCATCGTAAAATATCACCCCACGATTTGTAATTAGGTACTGCTACTTTTGGAATTTGCGTATGAGATAGGGATTCAGTATGTGTTTTAATTTTAATTTCTTTATCACGTACTTTAAAAACATAATATTCATTACGGAACAAATCTTTTTTCTGCTCCCATGTTTCTAAAATTATTTTGTTTCGCGGGTCAAAATCCAAAGCAATTGTATGATAGGTTTCGTCCAATGCTTTAATTAATCTGTCTTTGTCTTCAATTTTTGATGATTGTAAAGTTTGCATAGACGAGTGTAATCCGTATAACTTATCGGCTATTTCAACTTGCTTAGTTACCCATTTGTCGTAGTTTCTGTTGTTTTCACTAATTTCTGAAAGATATCTAATGCGAGAAGGTGGAATAATATAAATTTTCTCACTCATCTCATTTGATATAGTATAAGTTGAATTTAAATCAGCTTTTGTTTTATCGGCAATTTTATCAATCACCGCCTTGTACAAGCTGTTCATACCCGGATCATTAAATTGGCTTGCTATTGTGCCAAATACAGGCATACTTTCCGGATTTTTATCAAACAATTTATGGTTACGTTGGTATTGTTTTTTTACATCCCGAATTGCATCTAACGCACCTTTTTTGTCAAACTTGTTAATTGCAATAATATCAGCAAAATCAAGCATGTCAATTTTTTCTAATTGGGTAGCTGCGCCATATTCAGGTGTCATTACATAAAGTGCTACATCGCTATGGTCCATTATTTCGGTATCACTTTGGCCAATACCGGATGTTTCTAAAATAACTAAATCAAAATTTGCTGCTTTTACCACATCAACTGCTTCTTGCACATACTTTGATAATGCCAAATTGCTTTGCCTTGTAGCTAATGAACGCATATAAACACGAGGGTTCTTAATTGCGTTCATGCGTATTCTATCGCCCAATAAAGCTCCACCGGTTTTTTTCTTTGATGGATCAACGGAAATAATTGCAATACTTTTATCGGTAAAATCCAACAAAAATCTGCGTACAAACTCGTCTATTAAAGATGATTTACCTGCCCCACCGGTTCCTGTAATACCAAGTACAGGAACTATTTTTTTAGGTTTTTCAATCTTATCTAGTAAAGTTTTAAAATTTTCAGGATCGTTTTCAGCTGCAGAAATTATTCGTGCTATAGACTTGTGCTCGTTTTTTGTAATGTGTTTCAAATCTTCAGAAATATCTTGCCCAGTAGCATAATCGCATTTCTCAAGCATATCGTTAATCATTCCTTGTAAACCCATTGCACGTCCATCATCCGGATGATAAATACGGGCAATACCATAAGCATGCAATTCTTCAATTTCTTCGGGTAAAATTGTACCACCACCTCCACCAAATATTTTAATATGTTCACATCCCTTTTGTTTTAATAAATCAAACATGTATTTAAAATATTCAACGTGTCCTCCCTGGTAGCTTGTCATCGCTATTGCATTTGCATCTTCCTGAATTGCGCAATTCACAACTTCTTCAGCACTTCTGTCGTGGCCTAAATGAATTACCTCGGCACCGCTTGATTGAAGAATTCTACGCATAATATTAATTGCTGCATCATGTCCATCAAATAAACTGGCTGCTGTTACAATACGAATTTTGTTTTTAGGTTGATAGATTGCAATATTTTCCATGTGTTATGATTAAAAAACGGACAAATTTATGGGAAATATCGGTATTTCCACACGTTAAAACGTATAAACTAACGTATTTGTTAATCCACTAAAAACCGGATTAATGCCTGGTGGTGGGAAGGCATCATAAACATACCGTGCTTGTGTTTTAAAAATGAATTTTTTAGTTGATTTAAACAAAAGATTTGCCTCTAATGATACACGATAATCATTTATATCCGTAAGTTTTGGTTGCAGATATGCGATAAATGTTATTGGTAAATAATCCCATTCACTAATATCTATACTTGCATACGAACTCATTCGAATATCATTTTGAGAAGGCAAATCGGGATACTCTTCATGTTCAAACATTAAAACATTGCCAACATAAAAAAAAGATTTTTCATCGCGGTAAATACGAAAACGTAACCCCGCACCACTTAATAAACGTAGATTTAATGCCAATTGTTTATTGTATTGTGTCTGAACAAATGCTTCAGGAAAAACCACAGAATCGCCAAATTGTATGTAGCGAATATGTTGAAATGCACTGTTCATTATGTTTTGATTATTAACACTCACAAAATTCAAATCGTTACTTATTAGGATGTTTCTGTTTTTATTGTGGTGTATCAATACAAATCGGTTGGTTAATTGCGCAATGCTATTTTCTATTTTGGTAAAATTTGCACCAAACTCAATATTGCCATGCCATCCTAATGCAGGGTATTCAAACCTCCTCCCTTCCATGTTTGCTATCTGTTGGGCATAACAAGTTATTCCATAAAAAATCAAAGCTATTAGTACACTGATTCTCTGCATTCGGTTGCAAATATATTTGCCTTAATTGGATTGATAAACGCAATTAATTTGCCATTTTCTAAAAAATGCTACATTTGCCTACTTAAATTTTAAAATTAATTCAATAAACACAAAATGAAATTAACAGAGATTGTTGCCGTTTCCGGTATCGGTGGATTACACAAAATTATAGGCAGAACTAAAACAGGATTAATTTTGGAAAGTATAAACGAGACCAAAAAAAGATTTGCAACCGGTATTCAAGACAAAGTTTCTATTTTAGATGATGTGTCAATGTACACCCTATCGGGAGACATGCGTTTGGCTGAAGTATTTGTAAAACTTAACAATACCGGAAAAGTACCCGGAATAAAAGAAGACCCAAAACTATTACGCAAATTCTTAGTTGATACTATTGAATTAGATAGCGAACGAGTATATGATTCGGATATTAAGAAACTATTATCTTGGTATCATATAATAAAAGATTTAGTAGATTTTAATACTTTAATTGAAGCGCCTGAAACTAAAGAAGAAGCTAGTGAAAGTGCCGAAACTACAAAAAAGAAATCATCTAAAAAGAAAGAAGAAACAATAGATACTGAAGAAGAAAAACCTAAAAAGACTGCTAAAAAAACAGCCGCCAAAACAGTAACTGAAAGCAAAACTACTAAGGCTACAACAACTAAAACAGTAAAGGTAAGCAGTAAAACAACAGCTAAAACAAATACCTACCGACCAAAATCTGTTTAATACAAATATTTAAATAAATAAAAGAGGCTGCAATTATAGATAGACTGCAGCCTCTTTTATTTTAATCAATAAAATCAAAGTTGGCAGTAAAGTGCCTTAATTGTTCGGGTTGCCAGGTTATTTTAACCCCTTTCAATTTATTTTTATTGGCATTAATTTCTGTCAAAGCTTCTATTACATAATCAATATGGCTTTGTGTGTAAACTCTACGCGGTATAGCCAACCTAACCAAATCCATTGCTGCTTCTTTTTCCGTACCATCCGGTTGCAACCCAAACATTACAGTACCAATTTCGCAAGCACGAATACCGGCATGTAAATACATTTCAATAGCTAAACTTTGTCCCGGATATTGTAGTGGTTTTATATGTGGCAACATTGCTCTTGCATCAATATAAATAGCATGACCGCCAGTAGGGCGCACTATAGGAATACCTGCCTTTAATAAATGATTACCTAAGTACTGTGTACTAACAATACGATAGTGTAAATAATCTTCACTCACTACTTCTTCTAATCCGGTTGCAATTGCTTCTAAATCTCTACCTGCTAATCCGCCATAAGTAGGAAACCCCTCGGTTAATATTAATAAGTTTCTTGCTTGTTGAGCCCATACATCGCTGTTCAAAGCAAGCCATCCACCAATATTTACCAATGCATCTTTTTTAGCACTCATGGTACATCCATCAGCATACGAAAACATTTCTTTTACAATATTTTCGATAGTAACATTTGCATAACCTTGTTCTCTGGTTTTTATAAAATATGCATTTTCTGCAAACCTACATGCATCTATAAATAAAGGTATGTTGTACTTTTTGCAAATTTCTTTTGTTGCACGAATGTTTTCCATTGCCACCGGTTGTCCGCCACCTGAATTATTGGTAACAGTTAGCATTACTACCGGAATATTTTCTACTCCCTTTTCATTAATAAATGCTTCTAACCGTTCTAAATTTATATTGCCCTTAAACGGGTGTTCCAATGCAGGATTTTTCCCTTCTTCTATTACTAAATCCACTCCTACTGCTCCGGTGTATTCTATATTAGCACGTGTTGTATCGAAGTGTGTGTTATTCGGAATAAATTTTCCTTTGCCACCTATTACCGAAAACAGAATTTTTTCAGCAGCACGACCTTGATGTGTAGGAATAATGTGTTTAAATGGCATTAGATTAGCTACAGCATTCTTAAAACGATAATAGGAAGGGCTTCCTGCATACGACTCATCGCCCTGCATAATGGAGCCCCACTGCCTGGCACTCATACTGCTTGTGCCCGAATCGGTTAAAAAATCAATTATAACTTTCTCCGAATCGAGCTTGAATAAATTGTAGTTGGCCTCTTTAATAAATTCTTCACGCTCTGCTCGTGTTGTCATTAATATTGGCTCTACTGCCTTTATTCTAAATGGTTCTATTATTGTTATCATGTTTTATAAATTAATTCCGATTGTATTGATAAATTTTTGCTTATCTATTTAAGAAAGTGCCAAAACTAAATACAAAAAATAACTAATATAATGACTTTAATTAGATTATGATTTTAGCGGTTTTTGCCTAAACTCGCATATTATAAAATTACAAAAATGATAACTATTATAAAACGTAAGTTCCTTCCTAATAAAATTAAAGTTACAGCATGGGAAGTGATTGAACCATATTTTACACAACTGTTAAACCAATCAATTAATTCAGTACAAGATTTAGAAAAATGGCTACAAGACAAAAGTGAATTAGAAGCATTTTTGAGTGAAGACTTAGCGTGGCGATACGTAAAAATGACTTGCAATACAGAAGACAAAAGTTTAGAAGAATCGTATTTGTTTTTTGTGAATGAAATTGAACCAAAAATTTCGCCTTATTATGATAAGTTTAACCGAAAACTTGTTGCATGTAATTATGTAAATGAATTGGATAATGACAAATATTTTATTTACCTGCGTTCAGTAAAAAAAGAAATTGAAATTTTTAGAGAAGAAAATATTCCGTTGTTTGCTGAAATAGCAACTGAAAGCCAAAAATATGGTGCAATAGTAGGCAGCATGATGGTAGAAATAGAAGGCAAACAATATACGTTACAACAAGCAGCAAACTTTTTGAAGAGCACAGATAGAACCAAAAGAGAAAATGTTTTTAACTTAATTAATACAAAACGATTAGCACATGCCGATGAGTTAGATAATTTATTTAACAAACTTATTAAACTTCGCCACCAAGTTGCTGTTAATGCAGGTTTCGCAAATTATAGAGATTATATGTTTGCAGCCTTAGGTCGATTTGATTACACACCGGAAGATTGTTTTGCGTTTCATGAAGCTATACAAAAAGAAGTAGTGCCATTAGTTAAAGACTTTAACACCAAACGTGCAGAGGAACTTGGACATGCTTTGAAACCTTGGGATATGGATGTAGATACAAAAAACAGAGAAGCATTAGAACCATTTACAAGCGGTGCTGATTTATTAAACAAAACTGTAAAATGTTTTAGAAAAGTAGATGATTATTTTGCCTGGTGTATTGAAACAATGGATAACATGAATAGGTTAGATTTAGAGAGTAGAAAAGGAAAAGCACCCGGTGGATATAACTACCCAATGGCAGAAACAAATGTTCCATTTATATTTATGAATGCGGCATCATCTACACGTGATGTAGAAACAATGGTACATGAAGGTGGGCACGCTGTACATTCATTTTTAAGCAAAGACTTAGAATTAAGCGCTTTTAAAAACTGTCCGAGTGAAGTAGCTGAATTAGCAAGCATGAGTATGGAGTTAATTAGTTATGATGGGCAAGACGAATTTTACACAACAACATCTGACTTAAACAGAGCAAAAGAAGAACACCTTGAAGGAATTATTAAAATACTTCCGTGGATAGCAACTATTGATAAATTTCAACACTGGATATATACCAACCCGAACCACACAATAGATGAACGGAAAAACTATTGGCAACAATTAGCTAAAGAATTTGGAACAGGATTAGTTGACTGGAGTGATTTAGAAAAAATTCAAGCATACACTTGGCAAAAACAATTGCATTTGTTTGAAGTACCTTTCTATTACATTGAATACGGAATTGCACAACTTGGTGCATTGGCTGTATGGAAAAACTTTTTAAACAACAAAACCAAAACAGTACAACAATATAAAGACGCACTAAAATTAGGTTACACAAAACCTATTGGTGAAATATATAAAACAGCAGGAATTGAATTTAACTTTAGCGCTAATTACATTAAACAATTAATGCAATTTGTAAAAGAAGAATTAAATAAATGTGCTAACTAAGAATTATGAAAATTTTTTGTGTAGGAAGAAACTATAGTAAACATGCTAAAGAGTTAGGAAATACTGTACCATCACAACCGGTTATATTTTGCAAACCCGACACTGCATTAATACGCAACAACGAACCGTTTTACCATCCTGATTTTAGTTCCGATATTCAACATGAAATTGAATTAGTAATACGCATTAACAAAATGGGAAAAAAAATTCAGCCCAAATTTGCCCGCAATTATTACAATGAAATTGGAATAGGCATTGATTTTACAGCACGTGATTTACAAAACGAACTAAAAGAAAAAAAACTTCCGTGGGAACTTGCAAAGGCATTTGATGGCTCAGCTCCTATAAGTGAATTTACAACATTAACCGAAATAGATTTAAACCAAATAACATTCAGTTTAAATAAAAACGGCAAGCAAGTGCAGCAAGGATGCTCGGATAACATGATATTTTCACCGGATACGATTGTAAGTTTTGTATCGCAATATTTTACCCTAAAAGTTGGGGATTTAATTTTTACAGGCACACCATCCGGTGTGGGAAAAGTAGAAATAGGTGATGTATTGGAAGGATTTATGAATGGGAAAAAACTTTTAACCTGCGAGATAAAATAAGTATTTAACTACCGCTTGCTATTGGTAATACGATAGTAATACAAGTTCCTTCACCAATCTTACTTTCAATTTTAAATGTACCCTTATTTGCTGCAACAAATTCTTTAATTATCATCCATCCAAATCCGGTACCACGTTCTCCGTTTGTTCCAATATCTGATTTGATTAAAGCTTCACTATTTAGTTCATTTACTTTGGCTTCACTCATACCCATTCCACTATCTTTTACAGAAACCTCCCAAGTATCATTGTTTTTAATAGCACTAAACGCAATAATGCCTTCATTAGGTGTAAACTTTATTGCATTTGCCAAAATATTTCTGAATATAATTTGCAACTGATCGTAATCAGCAGAAACAACACTATTATCAGTAATATGTTTTTGAATTTTTATATTCTTTTCCTGAATATTTTGACTTAGAATATCTACTACATCATTTACAACATTTGCAATTGAAACAGTGGATTTATTATCATGTTTAATTTTTTCAAAATTTGACTTTGACCAAGCCAACAAATTATTCAACATCGCATTGGTATTTGTTAAATTTGTGATAAATTTTTTCTTATATATATTAAATTCATCAGGGCTTAACATGTCAGAATTAAGCATATCCATAAAGATTACCAACGATTGAATCGGCCCTCGTATATCATGAGATAGCAAAGAGAGAATCTTGTCTTTTGTGGTATTAATTTGGCGCAATTCCTCTGCTTTATTACTTATTTCATTGGATTGTTTTAGTATTAGTTGGTGTGCTTTTCTTAACTTATTTACGTTTTTCTTTTGAATAATAATTATACCTACAAATAATAATAGTACAACTGCAAAACTGATTAATAATAATCGCTGAAACTTAATATCTGCACTCCTCAAGCTTTCTTCTTTTTCTAAGATTGCTAATTTCTGATTATAGTTTTCCATTAAATAATTCAACTTCATATCATAAACACCATTATTAAGAATTGACTCGTTTATTTGCTCATTCTTATCATAAGCAAGTTTTGAATAGAAATAAGCCTGTTTAAAATCGCCTTTCTGCTCCATTAAAAGTGCTAACTCTTTAATAATATTTATACCTATCTTAGAATCTCCATTTCTTTCTGCTAACTCTTTAGCTTTCATCAAATATTTTTCAGAAAGACTTAAATCTTTTTCTATTCGTGCAATATGACCCATATCAGAATAACACCGATATACTATTTCATGATTAAATTGAGAATCATAAACAGTTAAAGCGGAATCAATATATAACTTAGCTTTTTCATATTCTTTTTGTTTTAAATAGGTATTACCAATGTTATAATATATCAATGAATAATACATCTGAAAACCGCTCTTCTTACAAAGATTAAGTCCCTTGGTTAGATTTGCGTATGCATCATCAAATTTATCCATTTCAATATTAATGCATCCAATATTGATATAGGAATAAATAATTCCGTCTAATGAATTTAACTCAATAAAATATCGTTTAGCTTTCAAAGCAAATTGATAGGCTTCTTCATAATTTTTAATTGTTAAATACAGTGCTGAGATATTAGCATAACTATCCGCTATATCATACAAGTTTCCATACTTTTCTCTAATCTTTAATGCTTTAAAACTGTAGGACAAGGCTGTTGCATAATCTCCCACCTTATTATATACATTACCTAAATTATTATAGCAATCTGCTATACTTTTTTCATTATTTAATTCTTCACGAATTTTTAGTGCATCTAAATAATAAGCAATAGCTTCATTATTGTTATTAGATTCATAATATAAAATACCAATATTGTTTAAGGTTGATGCTCTACCGCTCAAATCGTTTAATTTTGTATAAATAGCTAAAGTATTTTGCAGATTCGTCATTGCGCTATCTACTTTCCCAATCAAGTAAAATGCTAATGAGCGTAAGTCATAAGCTAAGGCAATTCCTACTGAGTCGTTAATTTTAAAAGCCAAATTCAATGTTTTATCCGCAGAACTAAAAACACTATCAGGGCTTTGTGAACGGTATGCAAAACCAATTTGCTGTAATAACCTAACTTTAGTTGTATCCTCGTTGTGGTAATTGTTATAAACATTTTTAAGACTATCAATTATAGATGGCTGGGCTTGAAGTGAAACAGAAAAAAGTAAACTAAAAAAAAGCAGAAAAATATATAACAATTTTTTAGAGTGCGGCATAAGAATTAAAACTAATAAAAAAACATTGTAATAAGTATGCAATATATAATTGCTAAATTACCCGTAATTATAAACAAATTTGTTATTTTTAAGTGCAATTAATTATTTGTTTCAAAAAAATATGTATAAGTTAATCATAGTTTCATTACTTATCACTGTATTACTACCAGGTAATACACATGCACAAAATAAACCCGAAGTTTCTTTTCGGTCTCCACTTGATACTACTTTGTATCTAAGTGCTCCTTTTGGCTCGCTTCGAGATAATCATTTTCATAGTGGCATGGACATCAGAACATTTGAAAAAGAAGGCTTACCGGTATATGCAGTTGCGGATGGTTTTGTTAGCCGAATAAAAGTTTCGCCTTTTGGATATGGAAAAGCACTTTACATTAATCATCCAAATGGTTATACAAGTGTATATGCACACTTGCAAAATTATTATGGAGAAATTGCTGAATATATTAAATCATACCAATACCAAATTAAGAGTTTTGCATTTGATAATTTTCCGGGGAGTAATACACTGCGTGTCCAAAAAGGGCAATTGATTGGATATACCGGAAATACAGGAGGCAGCACAGGGCCACATTTGCATTTTGAAATCAGAAATACCAAAACGGAAGAGCCGATGAATCCACTTTTATTTGATATTACAGCTATTGATAGTTTACCGCCTTTTATAAAACGAGTAGTATTTTATGATGTTTCACAAAATCGTCCGGTAATTGTATTTAATAAAAGTATCTCATTACAAAATACATTAAACACCGATAGTGGTTATTTGCTTATTGATACTTTACACATTGATGCAAGTAAAATTGGTGTAGGAATAGAAGCGTATGATTATTTAGTAAACACAACAAAAGAATATTCCCTTTATTCAGCAAAAATTGAAATAAAGAATACACCTATATTTTCATTTCAAATGAATAAGTTTAGTTTTTCTGACACAAAATACATCAATGCACATATTGATTTTGAAACTTATAAAACGCAAAACTATCGCATCAGTAAATGTTTTTTGGATGATGGAAATAAAGGCAAAATTTATCCTATAAATAAAAATAAAGGTTTATTTACTATTGATTCAACAACTTACACTCCTATCAAGTTAAGTGTTTCTGACTTTTACAACAATGTATTTACTTTATTTGCTATTGTAAAATCAACAGGTAAAACGATACAGCCTGAAACGCCTTGCTCAACTAGTAGTTTTTATCCCCAAAAAGAAAATGTAATACAAACTAATAATTTTAAACTAACAATTCCACCGGATGCATTGTATGATACATTAGTTCCATGCTTGCAATATGAATTACCGCCAATAAAAGGAGCAATATCTAATTTGTATCAAATACACAACAATCATACACCCTTGCATAAGGCTATCAGTATATCTATACGTTACAACAACTCGTTATACACAGACAAGGTATTATTAGCATCGGTATCAAAAACAAACAAATTAATACCTGCAGGTGGTGCATACAAAGATGGTTGGGTAACTTTACACACTTCAAACTTTGGAACTTACACTATAATAATGGATACTGTTGCACCTAAAGTGAAGATACTTCAATTAACAAAGGACAGCACTATAAAAGACACCTTGAAGATGCAAATAGAAATAAGCGATAATGAAAGTGGTATTGATGCATATAATGTATATTTAAACAACAAATGGCTGTTAACAGAATACGATGCCAAAAATAACTTACTCACTTATTATTTTGACAACAATACCCTTTATGATAACAAACAAGAATTACACATAATAGTAGAAGACAAAAAAGGAAATAAAACAGATGTTAAAGCCAATATTAAATTTTTGAGAACATTTCCCTAACATGATAATAATACCTGTGTAAACTTTTTGAGGACGATATAGATAGTGCTCTGAAATCCACCACTGCGCCAATCTGCAAAATGTACGGTTATGAAAAAACTTGTAACTTGGTTTATTATTTCAAAAATTGATTTGTAAGAAAGTTATTTAACTATACTGTTTCTTTAATAAAGAATAATTGATCAAGTTCGAGCTTTTCTACAAAAGCATCTATAAATCTTACTGTATTATCTTTTTCAATATAATCTTCGAGGCTCTTAAACTCAATCTGTGTGCGGCTTTTAGGTGTTATTATTGGCATACACAAAAATATTGATAGTTCTGTTTTTATTTGTATGTTTACTTCATAAATAATTAACAACTTGTGTTAATTAATACAAGTTTTTTCACAGGCTGACGTTGTGTGCAACCTTAAAGACAGATGAACTATATTAAATTTGACTATAAAGCATTCATTTTTCTAACGCTGACTTTTATCTTAATGACAGTTATTGGAACGCTGACACACGAACTTGGACATTATTCAGTTTCGAAATATTTAGGATATGAAGCAAGCATAAATTATCAACGTTCGTCTTACTGGGACAATGACTTAAATGAATATTTTAAACACTCTTATGATAAATATTCAAACGAAATTAAAAACAACTTAGACTTTCCCGGAAAACAGAAGTATCAAACAACAATTAAAAAATATCAGGCTGACAATTTTTGGATAATTCTTGGAGGACCACTTCAAACAATACTGACAGGCTCAATTGGCTTCTTACTTTTATTGCTTTTTAGAAAAAAATGCTTCACAACCGATAATGTAAAATTAACAGGCTGGACTCTTATCTTTATTTCATTATTCTGGTTGCGACAAGTTGCAAATTTATTTATGGCTATAATGACTTTTATCGTTAAGGGACAGCCATTCCTCAGCGGTGATGAAATGCGGCTTGCTTACTATTTAGACATAAACATTTGGATTATTCAAGTTATAACAGGTCTATTTGGCATAGCAATTCTATTTATAGTTTTAAAGTTACTGCCAAAGAGCCTTGTCTTGACCTTTTTACTTTCAGGTCTTACAGGAGGACTGTTAGGATACTATTTATGGTTAATTAAATTTGGACAATATATAATGCCATAGAATGAGAAAGGCAGCACACAACAGCGGTAACCGTTGCACAACACTCTAAAAAAACGGGAAAAACAGTAAAACGGCTTCATTAGAAGCGTTTTAAGCACATTTGTTTTTTTACTTTGCTTTTT
>JACFNJ010000245.1 GCA_019454865.1 Bacteroidia bacterium | reverse complement strand
TATAAAAATGTAGAAGATTTGTTGCGATTTATGCATCAGGTTAAATCACATAAAATACTATTAATAGAGCAACCCATGCCTGCTGATTTAATTGATGAATACCAAACTGTAAAACAAGCCAATTTGTTTCCGATAATGGCAGATGAAAGTGTGTGTGAAAATGCAGATTTTGAATTAATTCAAACTCAATTTGATTATGTTAATATGAAACTTATGAAAGCCGGAGGATACATAAACGGAATACACATAGTGAATGAAGCTAAAAAACATGGGTTAGGAACAATGGTAGGCTGCATGGTAGAAACATCTTTAGGGATTTCCGGTGCATGGCAAGTATGCAGCTTAACCAACTATGCCGATTTGGATGGATTTATGATAGTAAAAGACGAGCCTTTTCATTTGTTAAAAGAAGAAAATGGAATAATTAATCGGATTTGATAATACA
This sequence comes from Bacteroidia bacterium, assembly GCA_019454865.1. GTDB lineage: Bacteria > Bacteroidota > Bacteroidia > UKL13-3 > UKL13-3 > UBA6183. The sequence continues at coordinate 2,345 of JACFNJ010000245.1, read as the reverse complement.
TTTGCAACCATAGATGGCAGAAAAACCAAGAATAACAATCACCAACAAACGAGCAGGTTTTGAATATCATATTGTTCAGAAATATGTTGCAGGTATAATACTTACAGGTACTGAAATAAAATCGCTTAGGCAAGGACACGCAAATATAAACGAGGCCTTTTGCTTGATTAAAGATGGAGAAATTTTTATTAAAGGCATGCACATCAGCATTTGGAAACAAGGTTCATATTACAACCATGAGCCATTGCGAACACGTAAGTTATTATTAAATAAATCGGAAATACGAAAGTTGAAAATCAAAGCTTTAGAAAAAGGGTTTACGGTAATTCCTCTTTCTGTATTTTTTTCGGATACAGGTTATGCAAAGGTAGAGATAGCCGTAGCGCAAGGAAAACGCAATTTTGACAAGAGAGAAGATATTAAGAAAAAAGACATCGCTCGCCAGTTGGCTCGCGAATAGCTATTTTAGCTTTGCTATAGCTTTAACCAAGTTGGGACCTTTAAATATAAATCCGGTAAAAACCTGAACCAATGTAGCACCCGAAGCAAGTTTTTGTTCAGCTTTTTGTTCGGTATCTATTCCTCCAACGCCTATTAATGGAATAGTGCCATTACTTTTATGGTGTATGTGCTTAAGTATATCGGTTGAGTGTGTAAATAGTATTTTTCCGCTTAGCCCACCTGCACCAATGTCCTCTACCTTTTGTTTGGTTGTTTGCAAGCCTTCTCTACTTATTGTGGTATTGGTTGCAACTATTCCTTCAATGGTTGTTTCTTTTACTATTTCAACAACATCGTTTAATTGCTCAGTAGTTAAATCCGGTGCAATTTTTAACAAAATGGGTTTACTTACACTACCACCTGATACAAATTTTTGACGCAATGCAACTAATGCTGTTAAGATTTTTGACAACGGTTCTTTGTCTTGCAAGGCACGTAAGTTGGGTGTATTAGGCGAACTTACATTCACTACAAAATAATCCACATGGTTATATAATTTCTCGAAACATATCTCATAGTCGCGTTGTGCAAGTTCATTTGGTGTTACTTTGTTCTTCCCGATATTCCCTCCTACTATTAATCCGTTAGGGCGATTTTTTAGCCGATTAACAATTGCATCCACACCATCATTGTTAAATCCCATTCGGTTTATTATCGCTTCATCTTTAATTAATCGGAATAAGCGAGGTTTGTCATTACCCGGCTGAGCTAATGGTGTAACAGTACCAATTTCAACAAAACCAAAACCTAACGATTGAAACTCTCTTAAAAATTTTGCATTTTTATCAAACCCTGCAGCAAGACCTACTCTATTCGGAAACCGGATACCTACAAACTCAACAGGATTTTTCACAAAAAATAATTTATAAAAAATTTGACGTACAAATGGTATTTGTTGTATGCACTTTAGGCTGTGCATAGTAAAATGATGAGCTGTTTCAGCAGGCATCAAAAACAAGAGTTTTAATAGTAAACGATACAAGTGTGAAAAATTTTATATGCGCAAAAATAGAGATATTTTGAAGTTCGCTTATTTTTTTAGCAGGAAGTTTATAAAATCTTATTTTTGACTGATGATTCAAAAAAATCAAATACAACAATTAGCAAAACAATATGCTCCATTTGCGAAAGAAATAAGGCATTACTTGCACCAAAATCCGGAATTAAGTTTTGAAGAATACAACACCCAAAAATACATCCATAATCAGTTAATAAATATTGGTATTACAGAAATAAAAACACTTGCCAATACAGGGATTGTAGCATTAATAAAGGGAAAAAATCCGGATAGTAAAACCATTGCTCTACGTGCCGACATGGATGCACTGCCCATACAAGAGCAAAACAATGTAGCATACAAATCAATAAACGAAGGTGTAATGCATGCGTGCGGGCATGATGTGCATAGTGCTTGTTTATTAGGTGCAGCAGCCGTATTATTTCAACTAAAAGAGCATTGGGAAGGCACAATTAAATTAATATTTCAACCCGGTGAAGAAAAACTACCCGGAGGTGCAAGCAAGATGATAAGTGAGGGTGTATTAAAGACACCTACGGTAAATACAATTATCGGGCAGCATGTTATGCCATCATTATCAGTTGGCAAGGTTGGCTTCAGAAGCGGATTGTACATGGCTTCTACGGATGAAATTTATATAACTATAATAGGCAAAGGCGGACATGGTGCTATGCCACACATGAATATAGACCCTGTACTGATTTCGGCACAATTGATAGTAGCATTACAACAATTAGTAAGCCGATGGAATAATCCTACAATTCCATGTGTCCTTTCGTTTGGAAAAGTAATTGCCAATGGAGCAACTAATGTTATACCCAACGAG
>JACFNJ010000004.1 GCA_019454865.1 Bacteroidia bacterium | reverse complement strand
TGGCATTATAGGCGATGATGGAATAGAAGGAATACAAATTGGATCAATTGGCATTGGCAAAGCATTTTATCGTTTACAGAAATGGATAAAAGAACTGAATAGACGTGGTATAATCTTAGCAGTTTGCTCGAAGAATAATCCGGAAGTTGCAAAACTACCTTTTGAGAAGCATTCTGAAATGGTAATAAAGTTAGATGACATCGCTGTATTTGTTGCTAATTGGTCAAGCAAAGCAGATAACATTAACTATATACAAAAAATATTGAATATCGGATTTGATTCTATGGTTTTTATTGACGATAACCCTGCTGAAAGAGAGATTGTAAGACAACACATCCCACAAGTTATTGTACCAGATTTGCCTGAAGACCCAGCATTATATCTAGATTATTTGATTAGTTTAAATTTGTTTGATACAGCTTCATATTCTTTAAATGACAGCATAAGAACAAAACAATATCAAGAAGAAGCTAAACGTAAAGAATTAGCAACAAGTATAACCAACTTTGACGATTATCTGAAATCTCTTGATATGGTGGCAACAGTTACAAATTTTGAACCATCCGAATTTGAAAGAATTGCTCAACTAACCCAACGCTCTAATCAATTTAATTTAAGAACAATCAGATATAATATTAATGATATTAAGAAAATAGCAAACTCTCCATATAATTTAAAATACGCAGTATCACTTAAAGACAAGTTTGGAGACTATGGTCTTATCAGTGTAGTAATTATTGACATAGATGAGCAAGATTATACTGCTAAAATTGATACTTGGTTGATGAGTTGTAGGGTCTTAAAACGAGGAGTCGAGTTTTTTATACATAATAAGATTATGGAGGAATTGTTGAAAAAGGGAATAAAGATATTGAATGGTGAATTCATTCCGACAAGCAAAAACAACTTAGTAAGCAACTTACTTACTGAATTGGGTTTTAACAAAACAAAAAATGAAAATTTTTATAGTATAGAAATTTCAAAATTTATTGAACACAAAACTTTTATTAAAAACTAATTATGGTAAACTACGATGATTTGAATGCAATTTTTCGGGATGTTTTTGAAAACGAACATATAACAATTGATGCAGCATCAAAGGCAAGCGATTTTGAAGAATGGGATTCTTTGAATCACATTTATTTGGTTGTTGCAATAGAAAAATTCTATAAAATAAAATTTACTACTCAACAAATTCAGGTATGGACATGTGTTGAAGATATTGTAAACGATATTATTAAACTCAAAGGATAAGACATGTTGTTCAATTCCTTATATTTTGCATGTTTTCTTCCAATAGTACTTTTGCTTCATTGGAAATTCTTTTCAAAGAGTAAATCATCTCAAAATATTTTTCTTTTGTGTTGCAGTTACTTTTTTTACGGAATGTGGGATTGGCGTTTTACATTTCTGTTATTAACATCTACATTAATATCCTATATAGGCGGGTACTATCTCAACAATACAAATAACGACAATTATAGAAAAGCCATAATGAGGCTTTTTATATTTCTGAGCTTATCAATTTTATTATATTTTAAATATTTTAATTTCTTTATAGAAAGTGCTATCTCATTACTAAACTCCTTCGGATTAGAAACCAATCAACATACCTTAGAGATTATTTTACCTGTTGGAATTTCATTTTATACATTTCATGGTATTTCTTATATCATGGATATATATTACAGAAGGATCAATCCACATAATGATATTGTAGCTTACAGCTTGTTTGTAGCCTACTTTCCCTTACTTGTGGCCGGACCAATTGAGAGAGCAAGTCATTTATTACCACAATTAGATATAAAAAGAAATTTCAATCTTGAAGTAATTAAACCCGCATTAAGCTTAATGTTCTGGGGTTTTTTTAAAAAACTTGTTATTGCAGATTCTGCGGGTATGATCGTTGATGATGTCTTTTCAAACTATCAGAACTTTTCATCATATTCACTTATTTTTGGTTCAATACTTTTTACTTTCCAAATTTACGCAGACTTCAGTGGTTATTCAGATATTGCGAGGGGAGTTTCAAAACTTTTTGGAATTGAATTATTATTAAATTTTAATTTCCCATACTTTGCTAAAAACATGCAAGACTTTTGGAGTCGTTGGCATATAAGTTTATCGTCATTTCTAAATGACTATGTATTTATTCCAATTGCTTTAAAATTTCGCGATTTTGGGAAAAGAGGTATATACATAGCAGTATTCTTTACCTTTTTAATTTCTGGTATTTGGCATGGTGCTGGTTGGGCATTTATATTCTGGGGTATCTTGCATGCTATCTTTTATTTACCACAATTTATATTTAGCAATAAAAAACTAAAATCATTGGTTGTAAAAACTAATACATCAACCTATGGTTTTAATGACTTTGTAAATTCTACAGAGGTTTTCTTGTTAGTTACTCTCGCATTAATTTTTTTTAGACTACCAGGCATTTCAGATGGATTCAATTTTATACTTGAAATTACTAAAAATTGGGATAGATTTTCATTGAACGAGATAGCTAGAACAACTACCCATATAATTGTTTTAACAAAAAGTATATTAGGAATATTGATTGTTTTTATTCTTGAATTTATTCTTTTCAAAAACAATTTACAAATTGAGAATCTGCTTACAAAAATATGGCATTATTTGTGTATAGCATTTTTGATATTTTTATTAGGATCATTTGAAAATGCTACTCAATTTATCTACTTCCAATTCTAACAATGAAGAATAAAATACTTATAGCTTTAGTGTTTTTCTATTTTTTTCAGTTTGCGATAGCTTATTGCTTAGACTATTTATTTTTAAAAAGTAAAATTTATAAGTCAGCAGTAATTTTCTCTTCTACTGATTTGTTAAAAGAAAAAGACATTATAATCATGGGAGGTAGTAACGGACTAGTATCTTATGAAACATCTTTGCTTGAGAATAATATTAAAAAGAAAGTTTATAATCTTTCAGAGGATGACACAAATATTCAGATACATTTATTGCAATTAAAACTATTACTTAAAAAAGAAATCACACCTGAAACTATTATTCTAAACATTGGATCACTTGGTTCTAACTTATCCAGAAATGTCTTAAGATATCTTCCGATACTAGGAAAAAATCACGACTTTGATATGTTATTCCAAAAGCATCAAACATTTAACTATTACATGTATCGAATATTTCCTATACTAAAGTGGGGTATGTACAATAATGATCTACTCTATCCTCTTGCATTTAATATTATAAAGTCAAATAGATACAAACATCGTTTCAATGAAGACGGAGAATATACATATCCAAATTTGAAAAGTTCAATTTTGTCGGATGATTATGAATTCATCGAGTTAAATAATGAAAATGAAACATTAAATGAATTCAAAATATTGTGTTTAGAAAATAATATTAACTTAATAATTGTAAATACACCTTATTACAAAAAGAAAATTAAATGGAATAACTCTGACAATAAAGTTAAGAACTATTCAACATTATATGCAAATAAACCTGAATACTTTTACGACAATCTTCATCTAAATAAAATTGGTAAAAAAGAATACACTAAACAGTTTATTTACGAAAACTTTTCATTAAATAAGTAAAAATTGAATTCAACCCCAATTAAATTCGCTGTAATAGGTTTAGGGCACATAGGCAAACGCCATGCATATATGTTAAACCAGTTTCCCGAAGCCGAGTTGGTTGCTTTAATTGATACAGATACTAACAAACAAAAAGAGTTAGCGGAATTATATCCGGGTGTTGCTTTTTTTGATAGCGTAGAGAGTTTTCTACAATCCAATATTAAAGCGGATGTAGTAAATATTGCCACACCAAATGGCTTACATGCCGACCAAGCCAAACAGTGTTTAACTGCCGGTATGCACGTGGTGATTGAAAAGCCTATGGGCTTAAATAAACAAGCTTGCGAAGATGTTATTTATAAAGCTTTGCACCACTCCAAGCATGTTTTTTGCGTGATGCAAAACAGATACTCTCCTCCAAGTGAATGGCTAAAAGAAGTAATTACATCAGGTATATTAGGACAAACATACATGGTGCAAGTAAATTGCTATTGGAATCGTGATGAACGTTATTATAAAAAAGAAGGCTGGCATGGGAAAAAAGATTTAGACGGTGGAACGTTATTTACGCAATTCAGTAATTTTATTGATTTGATGTATTGGGTATTTGGCGATATTACCGACATAAAAGCAAACTTTGCTGACTTTAACCATGCAACACTTACTGATTTTGAAGACTCGGGTTTTGTAACATTTAAATTTATAAACGGAGGCATGGGTGCATTAAATTATTCAACATCTGTTTGGGATAAAAACTTAGAAAGCAGCATGACAATAATTGGTGAAAATGGTACAATAAAAGTTGGTGGGCAATACATGGATAAGGTTGAATATTGCCATATTAAAGATTATACCATGCCGGAGTTACGTCCTACTAATCCACCTAATGATTATGGACCATACAAAGGAAGTGCAGCCAACCATCATTATATTATTGAAAATGTAGTTAATGTTTTAAAAGGTAGAAGTGCAATTACTACAAATGCATTAGAAGGATTGAAAGTAGTAGATATTATTGAAAGAATATATCAGCACAAAAGTGCAGACAAACCTGCATAAAATTGATTTATGTAACCCACGATATTGATTGGCTTAACCCTTGGCATCCATTTGCCATTGCAAAAACATTTACACATGGTAACAAATGGCTTCGGTTGGGGCAATTAAAAAATCAAGATCTATTTTTAAATGGAATTGAAACGCTTTTAAAATTTAATCAAAGCAAAGCAATAAACGCAATTTGGCTAATAGGTGCTACCAACGAATTTCCATTTAAAAACAAAGGACTACGCTATACATTCTCATGCCAAGCTACAAAAAAAGCATTAGCTATGTTAATGGAAAACAATGCTGATATTGGACTGCATAGTGTATCTACCGAGCCAATAATTGAACAATGCAATCGCTTGAATGAAACAATAAAAAAAGAAATTAACTACCACCGAAGCCATTATTTAAATTATTCTCCACAAACGTTATATCCTCAACTCAAACAAGCAAAAATTGCTATTGATTTTAGTTTGGGTACTGCACGTGAAGTTTCATTACCTAAACTTGATACTTTTAACGAAGACGGACTTCGTTTAATTCCAACCATTCTTTTTGACAACATCTTCTTTTTTCAGAAACCTGAAGTTGTATTTGAAAAATTTAAATCCGTTTTACGTGAAGTAAAATCAACACAAAGTGATGTTGCAATTCTTTTTCATCCTGAAAATTTCTTGATAAATCCGGCACTTTGGGAGTATTACCAGGAGTGTATTCGATTAATTAATCAACATTAATTAATCCCTCTAAACAACCTATTCCAGCGAATTTTCTTAAAAAAGTTTGTTTCATTTGGGTCTAAACTCATCCAGGTAAACAGTGCTTTGCCTACAATGTGATCTTCCGGTACAAATCCCCAAAAGCGGGAATCCAAGGAATTGTGGCGATTGTCGCCCATCAAAAAATAATAATCTTGCTTAAATGTATAAGTCTTTATCGGATCTCCATTTAAATAATAAACTCCGTCTTTAAATTCAAAACTTGCGTTTCCTTCATAATCCTTTATCACACGTGAGTAAAGCATGTATGTTGTAGTGTCTAATGTAATGGTAACACCTTCTTTAGGTACCCAAAGCGGACCATAATTATCTACTTTCCATGTTGAGCCGTTTGGATAAATTCCGGTACTAAATACATCTTTAATAAAATCCCAAGCAGTATCAACATAAGCTATTGCGGGATCATTTCTTAACTCATCCGTTTTTTTAGTGTCCATCGGAATCAAAATATCAGCATCATGTACTAGGCGTAATTCTGTAGGAGCAATATCGTATCGCAAGAAAAAATCAATTAATTTTTTTTCATCAAACATGCCATTCTTAACAAATGCTTCCGGCTTAATACGTACCATATAGGCAAATTGCATTTTCTCCGGATTTTCAGTTGCAACACCATTAATATATACTTGCCTGTCTTTTACCTCTATGGAATCACCCGGAATAGCCAAACATCTTTTTATATAATTTTCTTTCTTATCTACCGGTCGCTTGTCGTCTATTTCACCTGGTCTGCCTGGATAATTGAAAACAACAACATCGTTATTTTTTATTTTTTGAAAACCGGGTAATCGGAAATAAGGCATGTGCGGCCACTCAATATAAGACTTACCGCCAACTAAAGGTAATGTATTATGTGCAAATGGAAAACTTAATGGTGTAATTGGTGCACGCGCACCATAGTTTACTTTACTCACAAAAAGGAAATCTCCTACCAACAAGGATTTTTCCATAGAAGGTGTTGGAATGGTATAAGCCTCAATAAAAAATGTACGAATTAAAGTAGCTGCTACTACAGCAAATGCAACCGCATCTATCCATTCTCTTATTTTTGTTTTCCGCTCAAAGCGATGAATAAAATAATAATAACCAATAATTGCTGATTGAATTAGTATTACAAAAAGTATGTTTGTACCGATGGATGAACCCTCAACAAAACTCATCAATACAAAAAAGAAAAGATTAATTACGGTCATTAACCAAAAACTAAATCGTTCTCTTTTATTAAGCATTTCAAAAAATTTTTGGTAGATGTTTTGCTCGTTCTGCGGCACTTTTGTCATACGATATGTTGTTTTTTTTTTTACTTTTTTGTTTAACGTTTATTCAAATGAAATATTTTAAGTACAATTACTTATTAAAGTTGAAGAATTTCTTCCATTGTATAAATACCTTTTTTACCCATAATCCACTCTGCAGCATAAAGAGCGCCTTTAGCAAATCCATAACGTGATTTTGCTATGTGTCTTATTTCAATACCATCAATCACTGATTCGTATTTTACAAAATGATCACCGGTAACTGCACCAATTCGTTTGGCCTCAATAAGTAACTCATTGGGTTTTACACTTTGTGCAGGTGTATTTTCATTGTATAATAATCTTCCTTTAAAGGTATCTTTTATTTTATGTTCACCTATTATTTGATTTGCTAATGTAATTGCAGTTCCACTTGGGTAATCCTTTTTTTCGGTATGATGAATCTCTTCTATCATCACATCGTAATCCGGTTGGTCTGCCATCATTTTAGCCAATAACTTATTCAGCTTAAAAAATATATTTACACCTATACTAAAATTAGTACTGTATACCATGCTTTGCCCTTCATCCAAACATTGCTTTTTTATGGCATCAAATTGATCATACCAGCCGGTTGTTCCAACTACAACAGGAACTTTAGCTTCAAAACATTTATGGATATTATCTACCGCTGCATCGGGCATACTAAAATCTATTGCCACATCCACATTTTGTAAACTAATGGGCATAAAATCAAAAGCATTTTCTAAACTTACTTTATATACAATTTCATACCCTTTGGCAAGAGCAATTTTTTCAATTGCTTTACCCATTTTTCCATAACCCAATAGAGCGATTTTCATTCGATTTATTTTATATTAAAACTTTAACGATACTAAAAGTTGAGTAGAAGTAAATGATGATGCAGTTTGTGGTACTATCATTGGGGTGATATGCACGGTTAAGTCATCTTTTATTACAAAATCAAAAAAATGTGCATCAACAGCGGCATCAATTATTTGAAGTACATAAACAGCACCTAAACCAATGTATGATAAATCCCGATAATACCGATAATAATCTCTTGCACTTACTAGTGTTTCTTGCTGTAATCGGGCATAATAGGTCTCATGATTTTGTCCGGTTTGTAACCGTTCTATATAAGCATCTCTAAACTCATTATAGTGCTTGGTGTTAAACCACACTCCGAATATTGCACCACTTGCTGCTGCATAAATTATCGGTACTTTCCAATATTTTTTATTATAAACTTGCCCTGCACCTGGAACAACTACGGAAAGCCACGTAGCTAACTTTGGAGAATGATTTTTACTATTAGTATATGTTGTTTTGGCTATTTGATTGTTTTCACGAATTGAAATAGAATCGTTATTTATATTTTGTGCCACAGATTTGTTATAATTTATCTGTAACAAGAAACACATTACAATTAATATCCCTCCAATTTTCATGAATATACAAATGTATGTTTTTTATTTTCAAATTACAGCAAACAACTCTTGAAAATTAGCCTTTTGAGGTTTGATTTTTACTAAAATAAAAATGGTCGCTTAATTAATTCAAGCGACCATTTATCAATTGCATGTTTATCTGTTTATATTATACCTTCTACAGCTTTTTGAACTAATTCAGCAGCTTCTTTCAACACGATGGCTGAGTAAACCTTAAGTCCGGATTCATCAATCAATTTCTTTGCTTGCTCAGCGTTGGTACCCTGTAAGCGAACAATAATTGGAACCGGAATATTGCCAATTGAATTGTATGCATCTACTACACCTTGTGCAACACGATCACAACGAACTATACCTCCAAAAATATTAATCAAAATTGCTTTAACATTTGGGTCTTGCAAGATAATGCGGAAACCTGCCTCTACTGTTGTGGCATTTGCGGTTCCTCCAACATCCAAAAAGTTTGCAGGCTCACCACCAGAAAGTTTAATAATATCCATAGTAGCCATTGCTAATCCGGCACCATTAACCATACATCCTACATTACCATCTAATTTCACAAAATTTAAATTGTGTTTTCCTGCTTCAACTTCTGTTGGGTCTTCTTCAGTTAAATCGCGCATTGCTGCATAGTCGGCATGACGATACAATGCATTATCATCTATACTTACTTTACCATCCACAGCAATAATTTTATTATCGGATGTTTTTAACACCGGGTTTATTTCAAACATAGCTGAATCACTACTATCGTATGCTTTGTAAAGTGCAGTTACAAATTTTACCATTTGCTTATGCGCTTCACCGCTTAGCCCAAGGTTAAATGCAATCTTACGTGCCTGAAATCCTTGTAAACCTACTTTTGGGTCAACTGTTTCTTTATGTATAAGATGAGGCGTGTGTTCTGCTACATGTTCAATATCCATACCTCCTTCAGTACTATATACAATAATATTTTTTGATTGCGAGCGATCAAGCATCACACTCATATAATATTCTTTGGGTTCACTTTCACCTGAATAATATACATCTTGTGCTACCAATACTTTACTTACTAATTTACCTTTTGGTCCGGTTTGGATAGTAACTAAAGTTCCACCTAATATGTTTCCGGCAATCTCTTTAGCCTTATCTGCATTTTTTGCAACAGCAACGCCACGTTGTTCTTTACCTTCTATATTTCCTTTACCTCTTCCTCCGGCATGAATTTGAGCCTTTACTACTACCCAATCACTGCCAAATTGTTCTTTTAATTTTAATGCTGCTGCATGTGCTTCATCTGCGGTTTCAGCTACAATGCCTTCCTGCACTGCTACGCCAAATGATTTTAAAATCTGCTTTGCTTGATATTCGTGAATGTTCATCTTAACTGAATTTTTTCAGCGAAAATACTATTATATTTTACTTAAGAAAGAATAAAATAAAAGAATATGAACTAAATCATTAAGCCATAAACTAAGACGAAATAAATCTACTATTTTCTAAACTATATTTTAAATTGGATTTATTTTTTTAGAATTCGTAAGGAACAATACTCCTGCTTTGGGATATTAGCTAAGGAATTTGAAACCTTCTTTTTTGATGATTTGGAGGAAACAATCATATAAATACCACTTGCAGATACAACAGCAGAAATGCCAGCCGGTATTAATGCTTCACTAACAGAAAGTGCTGCAATAGAAAACGGGATGAAAAAAATACCGCCAACTGCTGTAGTAAATGACCCTAAAAGTTGTTTCAATGAATAATCGGGTTGATAATATTGTGCATTTTCAGAGAAACCCGAAATCCTAATCACATGAATAATTTCTTCAGCCTTTAAATTATAAGTGCTGTCTTTTGTAACAAAATCAAAATCTTCCGTATTTACTTTATCAAAATACCCCTTCAAATTATTAGTTTCCGAAAGCCAAATTTGGTAAGGCTTATTCCTTTCAACCATTAAAAAACTATTATCCAACCGATTATGAACAAATAATTGATTTGTATAATATTGAGCAAAACAAGGGTAACTCATCATCCACACAAAACAACAAAGACCAATGTTTTTAATAATAGAGTTCATGTTAATATTATATTATACACTTGCCCGAGATATTTTTTCAAGTTTAGCTTTATCTAAAAGTTTAATTTTTTTACCGTCTAATTCAATCAGCTTATCTGTTTTAAATTCACTTAATAATCGAATTACGGTTTCGGTAGCCGTTCCTACAATATTTGCAATATCTTCACGAGGTAAAGTAATTGCAATTACATCTTTTTCTAAATTATTGGATTTAAAAGTTTCGTACAAAAACAATAAAGCTTCAGCCAAACGTTCACGTACGCTTTTTTGAGCTAAACTTTGTACGCGCTCTTCAGCAACACCCAACTCATGGCTAAGTGCTTTTAATAATTCCTTGCTAATTGCTGCATTTTCATCCAATATTTTAAAGAATACATTCTTAGGTATAAAACAAACAACAGCATTTTCAACACAAACAGCAGAAGAAACCAAAGGCTCATTGGCTATTAGTGCCCGATATGCCAAAACATCACCGGGTTGAGCAAATCGCAATATTTGTTCTTTTCCATCAAGGTTTGTTCGAACCAATTTTACAACTCCGCTGATTACACAGTAAACACCCAATGGAATAGCACTTTCATTAAAGATTTGCTCCCCTTTTTTATATGCATGACAAACTTTGGTATCTTCTACTTCTTGTGCCTGTGTTGGTGTACAATGATTTAAAAACGATATACGATTAGACTCACAAAGATTATACTCTAAATTTGTTCTGTGCATGATTTATTAATGTAATGTTTGGTTTCGAAGATAATAAAAATTTCAAGGGTTTCAACCGGAGTTTAATTTGATTTTTTTTACTGAATTTATTAGAGCTTACGAATAAAGTAGATTTCTATTTATTTTTTATACTGTTTTCGGATTAATAACCTAGTATTTTAGTTAAAGGCTGAATAGTATAATTCAAGTTTTAATTAAAAATTTCCCAAGGATTAACCACACTTAATCCGCGTATTTTAGCGTAAGGCTTAGTAATATTACTTATTAGTGTGTAGTTGTATGTAACTGCGGTAGCAGCTATTATGGAGTGATTAAGCTCAATAGCATGAGTCTGATTAATCAATATGGAGTTTTTAACAATATTGTCGGAAAGTTCAATAACAATGGAATCCTGCACTAATTCTTTTACCAACTCTCTATACTGATCAGGAATTTGCAAGGAAAGTAATTCGATTTTACTAATAGCCGAAATATTTGGAATAGCATCAACAACAGAGTCCAAAAAATTCATTCCTGCTTCCGGCAAACGACCCGATAAGTAGTCTAATATAATTCCGGTATCAATTAAATATTGCCTAGTAACCATCTATTTGTTTTAAAATTTGATCGGTTTGAATACCTGAAAAAACTTCTATAGGCATTTTTCCACGATACTTGGTAGAAAGTTTTGGCTTTGCATCTTTAACGTTTTCCTCCAATATGGTAATTAACTCTAACGATTCAAGCTGCTTAACAAGAGTAAGAGCTTGTTCGTTTTTAAGTTGAATTAATAAAGTACGACTTGAATCCGCCATATAGCTTTTCTTTTACAGTTCAATTATAACACTAAATTCTATAATAACGCATTAAATTTATTCCACTTGTTGGTAAAATCTGTTTAATGGGAAATAACTAATGCAAGCAGTATTTTGACTATTTATTATTTTAAGTGTATTTTAAATAAAACCAAATTTGCTTAGTAAGGTAATGCTTATATATTTGCTAACCTTAAAAAAGAAATATACACATACAACACGCATGAATCGTTTTAATTTAGTAAATAACGTATTAGGATGGATTACCTTCGTTATCGCTCTTATTACTTACACCCTTACTCTTGAGCAAACTGTTAGTTTTTGGGACTGTGGAGAATTTATTTCAGCATCGTATCGTTTACAGATTTGCCACCCTCCAGGAGCGCCTTTATTTTTGCTTTTTGGTAGAATTTTCTCACTATTTGCCGGAGCAGATACCACGCAGGTAGCATTTTGGGTAAACATGGTTTCGGCTACTACCAGTGCATTATGTGTTATGTTTACCTATTGGACAATTACACACTTAGCAAGAAAAATAATTGTTAAACCAACGGAAGATATAAATACGCAAAAACTTATTGCTATATGTGCTTCCGGATTAGTAGGTGCATTAGCATTAACTTGGAGTGATACATTTTGGTTTTCAGCAGTTGAAGCTGAGGTTTATGCATCTTCCAGTTTCTTTACAACTCTTACATTTTGGTGTATTCTTAAATGGGAAAACATTGCAAACGAAAAAGGAAATGAACGCTGGTTAATACTTATTGCTTATTTAATAGGTTTGGCAATTGGTGTGCACTTATTAAGCATATTGGTTATACCATCCATTGTATATGTGTATTATTTCAAAAATTATTCATTTACTAGAAACGGATTTATTAAAGCTACAATGGTAGCAGTTGCAGCAATAGCAATAGTTCAATTTGGTATTATTCCGGGTATGCCATCTTTAGCTACCAAGTTCGATTATTTATTTGTAAATACTTTTCATTTCGGGTTTAACTCGGGTGCATTATTTATGATATTAGTTATTGTAGGAACTATAGTAGCTGCATTACATTACACCCATACAGAAAGTAAAGTTACATTTTACATAGCCTCTGTTTTATATACTATACTAGTTCTTACTACTTTTGTAATTAATGCTTCCATTTCGGGGTTAATGTTTTGGGCAGCCATTACTGCAATACTTTATTATTATGTAATTAAAAACAAAGCATCAAAAAGCACAGTAAATATTGCAATTCTTAGTATCGCATTTGTGATAATTGGTTATTCATCTTATGCTATGGTAATTATTCGTAGTAATGCCAAGCCACCAATTAATATGAACGCTCCTGATAATCCGTTTAGTTTACTCTCTTATTTAAATCGTGAACAATACGGTGAAAACCCTTTAATTTATGGACAATACTTTTACGCAAAAGTAATTGATGAAAAGAAAGGTGCAATGCAATATGCTAAAGGTAAAGACGGATATGATGAAATGGGTAATAAAGTTGAAAGAGTATATGACCCTAAAGATTGCACAATATTTCCTAGGATGTGGGCTGATCGTCCGGATTATGTACAGGCATACCGCCAATGGGAAAATATACCGGAAGGGAAAAAAGCAACATTTGCCAAAAACATTGATTTTTTAATAAGCTACCAAATGGGCTTCATGTATTGGAGATATTTTGCATGGAACTTTATCGGTAGGCAAAATGATGATCAAGGCTATGGCGGACCTACAAGAGGCAATTGGTTAAGTGGAATCCCTTTTATTGATGCAATGCGGTTAGGACCACAAGATAATATTCCTAAATCTATTTCTGACAATAAAGCTAACAACACATACTACTTCTTACCATTACTATTAGGTTTACTTGGATTATTTTACCATTTCAAAAAATCTAAAGAAGATGCAATTGTGGTTCTAACATTATTCTTATTTACCGGTGCATTCATTATTCTATACTTAAACTTCCCTGCGCATCAACCACGTGAAAGAGATTATGCTTACGTTGGTTCATACCAAACTTTTATAATCTGGATAGGGTTGGGAGTATTAGCATTAATTGATTGGTTAGGCAAAAAAATGAATTTGACAGTAGCCACAGGTGTTGCCTCTGTTGCTTCATTTGCTGCAGTACCGGTTATCATGGGAACCCAAAACTGGGACGACCATGATAGAAGCCAACGTACTGGTGCTTTAGATTTTGCTTATGATTATTTAAACTCTTGCGCACCAAATGCCATATTATTTACCAATGGTGATAATGATACCTATCCGCTATGGTATGCCCAAAATGTTGAAGGAATTCGTTCAGACATTAGAATTATAAACCTAAATTTACTAAATACCGATTGGTATGCAGATGCACTAAAAACTAAAGTTTACGATTCAGAACCAATTGACTTTAGCATGACTCCTGACAAGTATCGTCAAGGTACGCGTGATTATGTTATATTTTACCAAAATGCTGAGATTGAAAAACAATTTGGCATAAACCAAAACGATTATTATCCTTTAAGTGCCATAATGAAATTTATGACGGATGATAATGACCCAATGGCTAAGTTACGTTCCAATTCAGGAATGGAATTTAGCTATTACCCTACCAAGAAATTCTATATCCCTATCAATAAAGAGCATGTAATTAAAAGTGGTGCAGTTCATCCAAAAGATTACAACAACATTGTTGATACCATGAAATGGGAAATTGGCAACAACACACTAATGAAGGCTGACCTGATAGTATTAGACATACTAAATACCGTAAATTGGACTCGCCCAATATACTTTGCCATTACAACAGGAAATGATGTTTATTTAAACATGATGAATTATTTCCAATTAGAGGGATTAACCTATCGCATTGTACCAATTAAAAATACAGACCCAACTGATGGTGGAACTTATGGACACATTAATACCGACATATTGTACGAAAATTTAGTTAATAAATTTAAGTGGGGTAGTATGGAAAAACAAGGTGTATATCTGGATGAAACAACATTACGCCAAACACGTAATTTCCGTAATTTATTTTACCGATTAGCTACCAAATTAGTTGCCGAGGGCGATACCACACGTGCCGTTAAAGCTTTAGATAAATGTATAGAAGCAATGCCAAGCTATAATGTACCGTATGATATATTTATGATGCGAATTGCCGAAGCATACTATACTGCCGGACAACCACAAAAAGCTACTGACTTAGTAAATAATTTAGTAGATATGGCGATTGAAAAATATAACTATTACAACAGATTTAAAGGCAAAAAAGCAACAGGTGTTGCATCGGATAAAGAGGAAAACTCAAACATTATGCTTTATGCTCAACAAGTAGCACAGGTATATAATCAACCCGAATTAACAAAAACATTAAAAGCTAAAATTGATCCGGTATTAGGCACGCAAATGCCTATACAACCGCATCAAAAATTTTTGATACGCTATTATATTTACCAAATAAACTAAATCAAGTACGTGGCATATATTCTATGTATAGAAACTGCAACCGAAGTTTGTTCAGTTGCATTATTTAAAAACGACACATTGCTCCATTTGAAAGAAATAAAAGATGGAAACAGACATGCTAATGAACTTACTATACTTATACAAAAGGTAATGAATAGTGCTGATATAAGTTTAAATAAACTTGATGCAGTAGCTGTAAGCAAAGGTCCCGGCTCTTATACCGGTTTGCGTGTTGGGGTTTCCACAGCTAAAGGAATATGTTACACACTTCAAAAACCATTAATAGCAATTAACACATTGCAAAGCATAGCCAATCAATTTATAGAAGATAACCCAACGTACAGCGGGCTTATTTGCCCAATGATTGATGCCAGAAGAATGGAAGTTTATACTGCTATTTTTGACATCAACGGGAATTTAAAAACTCCAACCGAAGCAAAAATTATTCATGAAAATAGTTTTGATGAAATACTTTTAAGTAACAAAATTGCATTTATAGGTAATGGGCATGAAAAATGTAAACCCATGCTTCAGCATGTTAATGCAGAGTTTTATTCAATCGTGTGTTCAGCAAAAGGCATAGGAAAATTAGCATATTCAAAATATTTAGAAAATAAATTTGAAGATGTTGCTTATTTTGAACCCTATTATTTAAAAGACTTTGTAGGAACAAAACCAAGAAAAAACTAAAAGAAAAAGTTATTCTAAAATACCTATAGATTCACAAACTTTTTCAGCTGCCAATTGTTCAGCTTTCTTTTTAGAAATATGCTTGAAGTTGCTATTAACAACACCATCAACTTTCACATATACTTCAAAAATTCGTTGCTTTTTATCCATTTCCTCAATGGTATCAAATTCAATGGTATGGCCATTTTTTTGCCCCCATTCAATTAATCTGCCTTTGAAATTTTTCTCAACATGCTGTAAAGCATCCAAATCAATATGTGTAAGCAACTTTTTATGTATAAATTCCTTAGATAACTCAAAGCCACCATCCAAAAATATTGCACCAATAAAAGCTTCCAAAGCATTTCCAAAAATGCTGTTTTTTGAATGTACGTTTATTGCACGCCTATCGTATTGAACAATTGTACTTAGTCCAATTTTAATAGCTAAATCGTTTAAACTTTCACGACTTACAATCTTACTACGCATTTCAGTAAGAAAACCTTCATTTTTATAAGGGAATTTATTGAAAAGTAATTCGGCAATAATTGTGTTTAGAACTGTATCACCCAAATATTCTAATCGTTCGTTACTATCTTTCGACCCATTTTTATGAATAGTAGAAGATACGGAGTGATGCCGCAAAGCTTGAATATAACATGCAATTGTTTTAGGATAAAAACCTGTTATCCCATTAATACTTTTGAAATATTCTTTTTTGCTTGAAAATAGTGAGAGAAAATAACCGGAAAAACAACGCCAACCCAACATTAAAAAAACAAGTCTTAGTCTTCTAATTTTCTGAAGAGCACTGAAGCGTTATGCCCACCAAAACCAAAGGTATTGCTTAATGCCACCTTTACATCACGGTGCTGTGCCTTATTAAAAGTTAAATTTAGTTTTGAATCAATTTCCGGATCCGGTGTTGAATGATTAATAGTAGGTGGAACAATACCCTTTTCAATTGCCATTAATGATGCAATTGCTTCTATTGCTCCGGCACCACCTAATAAATGCCCTGTCATTGATTTGGTTGAACTAATATTCAACTGGTATGCAGATTCACCAAATAAATTTTGTATTGCTTTAATTTCTTGCGGATCACCCAATGGTGTAGATGTACCATGAGTATTAATGTAATGCACTTCTTCCGGTTTAATTCCGGCTTCATTCAATGCCATTTCCATTACTAGTTTTGCACCCAATCCTTCTGGATGAGGAGCTGTCATGTGGTATGCATCTGCACTTGCACCACACCCAATAATTTCAGCATAAATTTTTGCGCCTCTTGCTTTAGCATGTTCTAATTCTTCCAAAATTAGTGTTCCTCCACCTTCACCCAATACAAACCCATCACGGTTTAAATCGTATGGACGTGATGCAGTTAATGGGTCATCATTTCTTTCAGATAATGCTTTCATTGAATTAAAGCCTCCCATTGCCGGTTCACAAACACTGGCTTCTGAACCACCGGTAATTGCTAAATCAGCTTTCCCTGCTTTAATATAAAGATATCCTTCTGAAATTGCATTTGTAGAACTAGCGCATGCAGAAACTACTGCAAAGTTTGGACCTCTAAATCCATATTTTATAGACAATAATCCTGCAGCAATATCCGCAATCATCATTGGTATAAAGAATGGGCTAAAACGAGGTGTTCCGTCTCCTTTTGCATACCCGGAAACTTCGCTGTGAAAAGTACTTAATCCGCCAATACCCGAACCCCAAATTACAGCAGCTCTATTTTTATTTACTTTTTCTAAATCAAGTCCTGAATCCTTTATTGCCTCATCAGTAGTTACTAAAGCATACTGTGAGTATGGATCCATCCTGCGAGATTCTTTTCTGTCAATAAAACTAGTTACATCAAAATTTTTGATTTCGCATGCAAATTTGGTCTTGAACTTGGATGCGTCAAAACGGGTAATTGGAGCAGCTCCACTTACCCCTTTTGATAACGCGTTCCAATAATCCTGAACATTGTTACCAATGGGCGTTAATGCTCCTATGCCTGTAACAACTACTCTTCGGGATGTCATTTAAATCTTTTCGTTTAAGTAATGATTTTTATCCTTTACTGTTTTGCTCAATGTATGAAATAGCTTGACCAACCGTTCCAATTTTTTCTGCTTGGTCATCAGGAATTGCAATATTAAATTCCTTTTCAAATTCCATAATTAATTCAACGGTGTCTAAAGAATCAGCACCTAAATCGTTTGTAAAATTAGATTCAGGAGTAATTTCACTCTCTTCAACGCCAAGCTTATCTATGATAATGGCTTTAACTCTTGATGCAATGTCTGACATTTTAGTTTAATTTAAAGTTTCGAATGTGCAAATAAAGTGTTTTTTTTAACTAAAAAGCAAAACAATAAAAAAAAAACAATTTTGTGCAAAACTATTCGTATGTGTTGAATGGATATACCTTTATTTTTGTGCATTATAAATTAATAAAGTTTTTATCAAAAAATTTGAGTTAAATATTCCATTTGAAGAGGACATTCTTATTTATGGAATTGTTTCCACAGAGATTCCGTATCGTTTAGTTTGGTATATAAATAAACATTATCCTTTTGCATTTGAACGTGTAGATGATTATACCATAATAAAAGATACAATTGAAACTTCATTTGCAAAATATACTTTCATACACGAAGAAAATCATACAACATATACATTACTTGCAAATAAAAAAGAGCGTATAAACCTAATACCGGAATTAAAAACGTATGATTATTTATTATTAGTAAGCGGTGCCATTGATTACTTGGATGAACCTGCTTTAAAAGCAATTTTTCAACAAATACCGATTGTACAGATAGTTTATAATATAAATTCAGACACAATAAAAACTAACTTATCATACTTAATTGCATAAACAAAAAACATGAATTCAATTAAATTCAACAGAACAAAAATTGTTGCCACAATAGGGCCTGCTACATCAAGTTACGAAATGCTAAAAAATATAATTGAAGAAGGCGTAGATGTTTGCCGACTTAATTTTTCGCACGGCAGCTACGATGAACACAAAGCAGTAATTGAGAATATTAGAAAAGTAAATACAGACATAAATTCGTATGTAAGTATATTATTGGATTTACAAGGACCAAAATTACGGGTAGGTGAAATGGAAAATGGCAAGATTACGCTTACTACCGGACAAACAGTAAAAGTTACTACTAATGCAATTATTGGTACATCCGAAAAGTTTTCAGTAAAATTTGATGGTTTAGCAAAGGATATAAAAGCAGGAGAAAAGATTTTATTGGATGATGGTAAATTAGAATTAGAAGTATTGGAAACAAACCTTGTGGATGAGATTGTATGCAAAGTAAATTTTGGTGGTGTATTATCAAACAAAAAAGGATTTAATTTACCTCATACCAAGTTATCAATACCAGCAATGACCGAAAAAGATAAAGCAGATTTACTTTTTGGTATTGAACAAAAGGTGGATTGGATTGGATTAAGTTTTGTTCGCAAAGCGAAAGATATAATTGACTTAAAACAAATAATAGAAACCCATGACTGGAAACCTCGTGTAATTGCTAAGATAGAAAAACCGGAAGCAGTAGAGAACCTAGATGAGATTATTGCCGTAGCTGATGCTATAATGGTAGCACGTGGCGACTTGGGAGTAGAAATGCCAATGGCTCAAGTTCCGGTAATACAAAAACGAATTGTAAAAAAATGTATATTGGCAAGTAAGCCTGTAATTATTGCTACACAAATGATGGAAAGCATGATTACCAACTCATCCCCTACCCGTGCCGAAGTAAATGATATTGCCAATGCTGTTATGGATGGAGCTGATGCAGTTATGTTAAGTGCTGAAACATCAGTAGGCGCATATCCTGTATTAGCAGTAAGGCACATGTCAAACACAATTGAAGAAGCCGAAAATACAAATGCTCCTTTTTATAAAACCCCTCGCCCTTCATCCGATTCGCCTACTTTTATAAGCGATGAAATTTGTTTTACTGCTGTTCGTATTTCCGAACATTTAAAGGCTGCTGCAATTGTAAGTATGACTTTTAGTGGATACACCGCATATAAGATTTCATCTTTCAGACCCAAAGCACCAATTTATATTTTTACCGGAAATGCTCGTCTTATAAATACTTTAAACTTAGTTTGGGGAATTAGGGCGTATTATTATAATGGATTTGAAAGTACCGATAAAACTATTCAAGATGTTAATGACATACTTAAAAAAGAAGGTTTAGTAAAACCCGGTGATTTAGTAATAAATACTGCAAGTATGCCTATACTTTACAGACCAAGAACTAATGCTATTAAAGTTAGTGAAATAGAATAATTGTATTAAACTTATAAAAACTAAAGCGAGTTAACTTTGTTTAGTCAACTCGCTTTTAATATTTCTTTAGTTCCTTTATCACGGAAATTTTGGATACTTTTTAAAGTCTGGTTTTCGCTTTTCTAAGAATGAATTCTTTCCTTCTTTGGCTTCATCACTTAGGTAATACAACAACGTGCTATTGCCTGCTAATTCTTGTATTCCGGCTTGCCCATCCAACTCAGCATTAAATGCACTTTTTAACATACGCAATGCTATCGGACTTTTTTCCATCATTTTTCTGCACCAAGCAATAGTTGTATCTTCAAGCATTTCTAATGGTACCACTTTATTTACTAATCCCATCTCTAGGGCTTCTTCTGCATTGTACTGATCGCACAAATACCAAATCTCTCTAGCTTTTTTCTGTCCTACTAATCTTGCCAAATAGCTAGCTCCGAATCCACCATCAAAACTTCCCACTTTAGGACCTGTCTGTCCAAATTTTGCATTCTCGGCAGCTATTGTCAAATCACATATAACATGCAATACATGTCCTCCACCAATTGCCCATCCGGCTACCATTGCTACTACCGGCTTTGGTATTCTTCTAATTTGCATTTGTAAATCCAACACATTTAATCGAGGCACACCATCATCACCTACATAGCCTCCATGTCCTCTCACACTTTGATCACCTCCGCTACAAAATGCTTTTCCGCCTTCTCCTGTTAAAATTACACAATAAACTTTTTCATCTTGCCTTGCTATTTCCATAGCTTCACTCATTTCTTTTACAGTTAGTGGTGTAAAAGCATTGTGCTTTTCCGGACGATTAATACTGATTTTTGCAATTCCCTCAAAAAAAAGGAACTTAATTTCTTTAAACTCTTTAATTGTTTGCCAAGAATATTTGCTTTCCATATTATAATTTTATGTTTTTAAAATGTTGAAACACTTTAGCATTAACTTGCATATCAAACTTTAACTCAAGCACTGCAGCTGATGAAAGTGGGTTAAGAAATGTTTCTAACGTTTTTTCTAATTTATTTTTTTCGTTGCAAAAGTAATAATCTAAACCAAACAATTGTGCTACATCCTTAACAGAACTCTGTTTTTGTGGTGTTGTAAAATAATGAGTAAATTTTTTAATTTTATTTGGTCCATCAATCAAAGAAAAAATGCCTCCACCCATGTTATTAAAAACAATTACTCGCAAATTTCTGGGTATTGATTCAATCCAAAATGCATTTTTATCATACAAAAAAGCTAAATCACCTGTAAGTAAAACTGTTTGCCGTTGATTAACCATAGCTGCACCTACAGCAGTACTTGTACATCCATCAATACCGCTTGTTCCTCGATTACTGTTTACAACAAAACCATTTAAAGATGAACCCAACCAGCTTACATACCGAACAACACTGCTATTAGCCAATTGAAGATTAACACCAGGCTGTAATGATTTAAGCACAATTGCTGTTGCACTTAATTCATTCCATTGCGTAGTTTTATCAATAAATGTATTTACTTTTTTATGCAATTGAAATGATAATTGTTCCCACCGAGTTTTATATGTTATACTTGTTTTATTACCTGTAAAGTTGAAGGATGCCAGACTTTTTAATCCATCTTCATTTGTAGTATAAATTACTTTTGTAACATTATTATAAGTATCAACAATAGGCTTATTTTGTTGTATTCGTATATGGTGGTTAGGCTTTTGTGATTGCAACCATTTTTTTAATGATTTTGACAATACGGGCCCTCCAATACTAATCAATAAGTCTGGCTGTAATTGCTCTAATTCATTTTTGCTTAATGAAGCCAAAAGTTTATCAAAATTTGAAATTGTAGCACAATCGTATTGCCCTGATGCGACATCGCTTAATATTACAATTTGGTTATTATGTTTTAGTTTAAGTAGTGATGTAACGTTTTCGTTATAATGTATATCATGCCCAAGTAACAATACCTTTTTGGAAGATGATAACCATGCCTTTTGTAATAAATTAAAGTCAGTTTTCTTCATCTTTATTTGACCTTGAAGCGAATTTGATTTTATAAACTTTTCATTTCTTAGTATCAAACTTTCGATTTTTTTCAACTGAAATTCATTAGGAATTTTTCCATAAAGTGGCTCACTTAATGGCACGTTAATATGAACCGGCCCCATTTCATTTGAAAAAATATCCTGTATTGCATTTAATGTAATTTTAATGGATTCGTTTAACAATAATTCTTTATCCATTAATTCCGGAATTGTATAAAAAGATTTTATGTGGGTTCCATAAAAATTATTCTGATTAATCATTTGTCCATCCTGCTGATTTAGCAGTGCCTTCGGACGATCAGCGGAAATTACTAATAATGGAATATGCTGATAAAAGGACTCTGCTATTGCAGGAAAATAGTTTGCTACTGCCGTTCCGGAAGTACAAATAAGTACAACTGGCTGTTTACTCTGCTGCGCAATACCTAATGCAATAAAAGCAGCACTTCTTTCATCAACTACCTTATGTATTGTAAAACAAGAATTAGAAGCAAAAGCGTACACCAATGGAGCAGAGCGTGACCCAGGGCTTAACACCACATGTTTTATACCCATTAATTTACACACACCAGCTATTGAAAAAATATTAAAATGCATATTGATTTGCAAGAATATTACTTTGTACTTGTAAATTGTGTTTAATTTATTAAACTGCGCACCAAAAATATCGTTTACAATCAGGTTTGAAAAATAAAATGATTTTCTATTTTTGGCACTTGATATAAAAACTTTCTTTATACATTACGAATGAATAAAATTATCTTTTTTATAGCTCTAACATTAATTGGAGCAAAGAGTTTTGCACAAATCCAAAATCCGGATGAAACAAGTGGAGGTTACGAAGTTGAAAATAGTGACTCTACAGAATCTGAAGAACAAACAGAAGGAGAAGGAGAAGAAGTTGACTCTTCAACAATTGTTAAACCGTTTGTTAAAATTGAACTATACGTTGATTCTGTTACAAACTTAATAACATATCTTGGAGTTGTGGAACAAGAAGAGTCGGGCTCTGATTCGCTTTATACTCGTGCTAAACGTTGGGCTGATAATCGTTTTGGAAAACTATCAAAACCATTATACGAAATAGACAAGAAAAATCAGAAACTTATAATAAATGGTGTTATTCCTGCTTTTGTATATACCAGTAAATATGCAAAAAGAGATATTGGTACGCATCAATTTAAGATGACTGTATGGATTAAAGAAGGAAGATATAAATACCAAATATCTAATTTGGTACATGTAGGTTTAAAACAAAACATTGGAGATGTGAAACGAAATTATTTTGAGTTTTACTATACTTCTCCTAAAGCTGTTAAAATTTATGACAAAATGTTAAGAGATGCTGACCAAGATATTCATAAATTGATGAAGGAATTTGAAAAGTATATGCAAGACCCTATCATCGTTGATGAGGATGATTGGTAGATAATAAATTAAATATTCTCGGAAGGTGCCACTTTAGTTTTTTTACTCACTAAAAAAACTCCGATAAATATAATCAGGATATAAAATAGTTTTTCCCAAGTAAGCGTATCTTTACCTGAGAACAAAGCAATAAAAGTAGCTAAAACAGGTTGCAAGTATATATAGCTTCCTACTAATGACGAGCTTGCATGACTTAATGCATAAGCATTAAATACATAAGTAAGAAACGTAGCACCAACAGTTACAAAAAGAATAAATCCCCAAATCTTAGGCGTAAAAATATCGGGTTGAATTTGTAACACTTCTGAGTATCCAAAAGGTAATACAACGAGAAAACCAAAAATAAAATTCCATTTGGTAACAGTAAGCGGATGATACTTTTGCATTAGTGGTTTACTATACACCAAATAAAAAGCAAAAATAATTGCATTTGCACTTACCATTATATCACCCAAAACTGTATTTGAATTAAACTGAAAATTTTTTCCGCCCATTAACAAAATGGCTCCAACAGCAGCAATTACAATACCTCCTATTTTATTTAAAGTTAACTTCTCTTTGAGGTACAAGGATGCAAAAATCACAACAAAAATTGGAGTATTCATCATTAATACTGCACCATTAATTGGAGAGGTAATAGCAAGTCCCTTAAAAAATAATAACATATTAAAAGCCACACCAAACAAAGCCCCAATTGCAAACTTAATTATATCCTTTTTGTCCTTTACTTTTTGTTTTATAAATACTGAATGAAACAAAAAAATTAATACGGTTGCCACCAACACACGCAATAATATAAATGCATTTGGTTGTACATATTGTGGCATTACCTGCTTAGCAATTGTAAATGTAGCACCATACAATAATGATACAGAAAATAAAGCAAGATGTACTTTTAAAGGTGCTTTCATTTTTACTTAGCTAAAGTTTTATAATGTAATTTTTCTTCTAAAACAAAGTTTATTCGTTTAGTATTTCTAAAGAAACGCCAACTAAGTAATATAGCAGAGAATGTAAGTCCCAAGGTTAACCCAAACCAAATCCCATACAAATTCAATTGAAAATACTTTGCCAATATCCAACCGATAGGAATACCTATTACCCAATATGCAAGTGCTGTAATTAGTGTGGGTACTTTTGTATCTAATATTCCGCGTAATATACCTAAGCTTACTGTTTGTGTTCCATCACTCAATTGAAACATTGCTGCAATTATTAGTAAGTTAGATGCCATACTTGCAACATGCACATCATTGGTATATAATGAAACAAAATAGGTATTAAAGAAAACAAAACCTAATGCTGTAAAACTCATAAAACAAATACTCATAAATATTGATGCCTTACCAGAAAGTATCATGGCTCGTTTATTTTTCATTCCAAACGATTCGCCAACCACAATACTGCCACCATTTGCTATTCCGGTTGCTATCATATAAGTTACTGAAGCCAAATTTATTGCTATTTGATGAGCTGCTAATTGGTCTTTGCCAAACCAACCAATTATAATTGCTGCCGAAGAAAATGCTGCTACCTCAAAAAAATATTGCATTCCGGATGGTAAACCAATTGTAAATATTTTAATAAAAAACTCAGTAGCATTTGATTTCTCTTTTACAGTAAGCCAATGTTTATAGCTTTTATGCGTATAAACAAATAACAAAAGAGCAATAAACATAAATACTCTTGTACCGGATGTTGCATACCCTGCTCCATTAAGCCCTAATGCAGGAAATCCAAAATTACCATATATCAATACCCAATTCCAAAATACATTAAAAAACAAACCAAGAATTGTTATAATAGCAGCAGGTTTAGTAATTGATAAGCCATCACTAAATTGCTTTATACCCATAAAGAGCAACATAAAAATATTGCCTGCATTAAGAATGTGCAAATATGGTTTAATCAAAATTTCAACTTCATCATCTTGCCCAAACCAATGCATATTAATTGTTACAATCCATAAGATAAAAGAAATAATTACTCCAAGTACAACAGCTACATTTATGCTTTGATTAAAAAGTACACTCGTTTCACTTCTATGTCCTGCACCTTTGGCTTTTGCTACCAATGGTGAAACAGCAGATAAAGTTCCTACACCTAATATAGTTACCAAAAAATAAATTGAATTAGCCAAACCAGCCGCAGCCAAATTTGTTGCATCTACCTTGCCAATCATAATTGTATCGGCTACACCCATTAATACTATACCAATCTGTCCAATAATAATCGGGTAACTAAGCTTAGAAATTTGCTTAAAATAAGGTTTGTATAATGTAAAATATTTTTGCAAAAATTAATTTTTAAGGGTGCGAATATATGCCCAAATCTATCGAATAAAAAAACATACAAAACGGTGAATAAAGATAATTATAAAGAGTTACTTACATTTGTTATCACTAAAAAATTTATAATGATACCAACTATTAAATATTTTCGTTATGGTACAGTTATACTGATGGCATTATTAAGTATAAGTACTTATGCAAAGAAGAAACCTATTCAAAAAAAGAAACCAATTATTGTAAATGAAACAAACGAAATACATAAAGTATTAAATATGCAACAAAAGGCATGGAATGAAGGCAATATTGCTGAATATATGCAAGGATATTGGATGAATGACTCATTAATATTTGTGGGAAAGAAAGGAGTTACACATGGCTGGAACAATACCTTAGCCAATTACAAAAAAGCATATCCGGATAAAAATGCAATGGGAAATCTGACCTTAGATATTTTATCTGTAAACAGAATTTCAAAAGATGCAGCTTTTGTAGTTGGAAAATGGAACTTAGAACGAAACATTGGCAATATTAACGGACACTTTACACTGCTTATGCGTAAAAAGAATAACAAATGGGTAATAGTAGCTGATCATAGCAGCTAATTAAAAAATGGTAACAAGCATATAATATTTAAAACGCATATTTGCATTCTGTGACAAAAAGAATATATCCCATAATAATAGTTGTTTACTTAATTACAGTGCTTTTTTGGGCATGTAAGCCGGAAGAAGAACTTACAACCTCTCCGGTTAATCTTGTGTTTTCCGTTGATACCGTTTCGTTTGATACTGTTTTTTCTCAATTAGATTCACTACATATTCGCCCTATATCTGTTACCAAACAATTACGTGTAAGCAATCCGAATAAAAATGCAGTAAAAACCAATATACGAATTATAAACAATGGCAATACCGGAAATATATTCCGCTTAAATATTGATGGTGTACCAACTAACCAAATTTATGGCAAACAAATAGATGGTGAAGATAGTTTGATAATCTTTATACAATGTTACATTGATGCGAATGAACGCCAAAACATCAATGATACCTTTGGCATATTTTCACAATTAGTATTTGAAACAAACGGAAATACACAAGAAGTTAACTTAATAGCATGGGGACAGAACGGTAAATATTTCAAAAACGAAGTGCTTGATTGT
>JACFNJ010000003.1:16808-27204 GCA_019454865.1 Bacteroidia bacterium | reverse complement strand
TCCATCAATTATAAGTGGTGCGTTACAAAATGATGAAAGATGATTGATTAAATCAACTCCGTTTTCATGGTTAATTTTTACTTTAATAACTTGAAACCGTGATAAAGAATTTGTTTCATAAAATGGTTTGATTTCGCCAATTTCCATAATAGGCAAAGTGTAACTTGTGGCTATGTTTTGAGCAGGGGGTATTCCTAAAAACTCATGCAAAGGCGTTTTTTCAGCATGGCACAACATGTGTATATACGCACTTTCTATACCAAAGCGAAGTGCATTTTTAAGTTTGAGTTGATTTAATAAATCGGTTAATTCATGCAAGTCACTTACAGCATTTCCTCCTGCTTTTAAAAACTTTTGAAATTCTTCAGTAATTATTTCAGTTGTTTCTCCGTATCGGATATTGGGAGCTACTTCACCTATTCCTTTCCATCCTTTAAATTGGCAATGCACAATAAAATTGATTTTATGTGTACTGCTGTTGCGTGCAATTTTCCATGTGTATTTAAGTGGAAGTTTAATAGGTTCAATTTTCCATTCTATCATATTGGTATAGTTGAGTAAAACAAAAATAGAAGTAGCATTATTCAAAAAAAAATGCCCTAAAAGTAAAGGGCATTTTTAATGTAAAATCAATGTGTAAAAACATTATTGTTTAATTAGTTTCTGTGTGTATATCTCGTTTGCACCAAGTATTTTTAAAAAATATACACCTACAGGAATAGTGTTCAAACCTTCTAATGTTAATTTTCCGTAAGCATCTGAAACAGTTTTTATTGAATACACCGATATTCCTGATGAAGTTAGTATCTCAACAGATACCGGTGTTTCCGGAATTATTTGTACCTGTAAGTTATTTTGAAATGGGTTAGGATAAACCGAAATACTATTTACTTTGTCAGTATTTACTTGCAAAAATACAATATCACTTAACGTAAATGTTCCGTTATAATCTACCGTTTTCAATTGGTAATACATTTTGTTGGTAGTTTCAAAAATTCCTTTGTGCTGATATGCGTAATTTATTGTTCCGGGGCTGTTTCCTTTGGCATTAATTGTGGCTAATGTAGTAAAGTTTTTACCATCCGTTGCGGCTAATAATTCAAAATTGCGAACGTTTCTTTCTGAAGCAGTTTGCCACTCAATAATTGCATCTTGGTTTTTACTTATAGCCTTAAATGAATTGAGCTGAATTGGTAAAGGAGAAAGTAAATCTGTTCCGGTAAAAATTTCTAAATTAGAAACATTATTACTTCTAAGGTAATTTACAACAGTGTCTTTGGTGCTTAATATATCAAATCCCCAATTACTACCCGATTTATGAGCCATAATCATTGCAGTTTGGCTGCTAATTGTTCCTAATAGTGCCGAGTCATAAGCAATAATTACATCAGCATCCAACATGCTGGCACCACTTTGTGTAAATTGATGATACGCATTAAAAAAGTTTGTACCATTAACCGCAGCAGGAGGATTGCTACCACTGTAATATTGTAACGAAATGCTACTTGGAAGTGTGCCACTGTTCCATATTATTTTTGCAATTCTACGTTCAGCAAATGTAAATAAAGAGGAATCGCTGTATTGTATATTGCCTGAAACAATTGCCGGAATTGGCTGTGTAGTTGTGTTAAACTCATGTGCACCTATATCTATTGCACCTGTGGCAATGCTACTACTACGATAGTTACCGATAATGTCTTTATCAAAAAATCGTAATGCAAGTCCTTTTCCATTTGCATACCAACAAAATGATTTTGTAGTATCTATAAATAAATCACCAGTTGCTTTATTTCTGAAAAACGAATCGGAAGGAATATTAGCAATAGTATCTGACCAACTATTCCAATCGTTTCCAATTGAAATTGTTTTCCAATCAGCAAATGAATATGCTACCGGTGAACCTCCCCACGACATAACAGATGACCTATTACGAGCAATTAATAAATTGTAATTTGAACTTTTTCTTGACCAATTTACTACTGTTGAAGATTGACCAAATGCAGCATGAATTCCTGTTCCACCTGTTCTTTCATTGTAAAGTATATTGTTTATTACAGATACTGTAGAAGTGTTTCTTCTATCGTAAGCAAATGAATTTATTGCACCGCTTGTTATACTTCCACCGATATAAATGGTGTTATTATACAAGTTAAACTCGTTTTGAGCATTGTTGTCAGATACTCCTCGTATCAAAATATTATTGCTATTCGGAGAATTGGTTAATGCAATAAAGTTATTACGAAAATCCCATTTTTTTACACCTCCTGCAATATGAATTCCGGATATTAAAGCACTTGCTCCACTTGAAGCATTTGTAATGTTATAAATTTTATTTCCTTGCACCATTCCAAGCCTATCGCTGTTATCTATTACTATTCCTGTAGGAACTGTGTTTGCCGTAGCATGCACAGCAGCTATATTATAAATTGTATTTCGTGTAATAATACCTTTCATTCCGCCTGAATTTAACCCAATACCCATAACACATGTTGTAAGTGCATTGGTATTTGCTGATGCTGCACTTAAATGATGTATAGTGTTATTGATAATAAAAGGATGTCCTGCACCTTGCTGAATACTAATACCTCGAACACCTGCTGTACTTGCAGTGCCTGTGCCGGATACATTTGCAATGGTATTGTTTTCAATAATCATGTCGCCTAAATTGGATGTGAAGGCATAAATACATAAGGTTAATCGGGCTGCATTTACTATACTATTTGTAGTACTTGAATGACCTATGGTATTACCTGCAATATCTCCAATATTTACTTTGCCCGATTCAATACGAATACCAACAAAATCAACCGTAGCAGTTGTGCTCATGTTTATATTTTGAATGGTATTTCCTTGAATTGATGTGCCCACTACTAATCCTGAGTTAATATTCATGGCTACCCAATTGATTGCATTTGGCGATTGCCAAGCTGTACCACCACAGTTTGGCGCACTTCCTCCAATGTAGTTATTGGTAATTGTGTTTGCATTTGAGTTAATTCCAGGAATAAACATTATAGGCACCAAATCGCCAATGGATGCTACAATTGGTGCATTGTAGTAAAAGTGATTTCCTGAAATTTTCCATAATCCTCCATTACCTATTGTATTGATATAAATACCCGATCTGCGGAAATTATAAATTTCATTATTAATGATATTATTTGCTTGGTTAGGCAATTCAGTTGTAGCAGATGAGTAAATAAATATTGCAGGTATTGACAACGAATCACTTCTATCACGCATAATGTTATTGTATATAGTTATGTTTTGAATCCCGCTGGCACTTGCCACAGATTCGCCAAAAGTAATTACACCTTTAGTTTGTGAGATGCAGGTTCCTTCAATAAGTATATTAGCCAACGAATCAAATTTCGACCCATTTATAAAATTGAAAATACCACCCAATGAATCTTTGTTTAAAAATTGCAAATATCTGCCACTGCCACTTGTTAAGCTGTTTCCATTAATTACTAAATTAGATACGCCATTAAAGTTTAAATAAAAATCATTTTGACGGCATGTTATATGTCTAATTGTATCTGCTGATGGGCGGATTGAAATTTTGTATGGAGTAGGACAGGAGTAATTAAGTGTTGCTGATGCAGTATCATTAATATCAGAAACAATACTTAACATTAAGTTGTTGCTTAATCGTTTTGTATTTATATCTTTAATTGCATCACTTAAGTAGGTGTAAGTTCCACCGTTACCAACAGTAATTGTACCGGATAATCCGGTTGTAATTTTTCGGTTTCCGGTTGGTGCTGTAACTGTAGGTATTTGCGGAGTAGAGCCAATTGTAATTTGTGTGCACTGCGCATCAATGCTATCGCCTTGCGGTGCTCCATTAGCTATGGAATAAGTTAGCCAAAAATAATTTTTACCGGGGAGCAAGGTTACGTTTCCGTTTATACTAAATATATTTCCCGATAATATTGCTGTGTTTCCAAATTGATTGGTTATTTTTAATGCACTATCGTTGCCCGTATAAAATAATTTTGCATTTGTAATGTTGCTGTATGTGCTTGAGCCATTAGTATTAAATGCAAATCCGTTTGCCGAAATTGGATTTAGCTCACCGCTTGTTTCAATTTCTATTCGTAATATTCCTTCGTTTAAGCTATTATTTGCTACTGGTTCGGTTATTGGCTGCGCTGTTGTGCCGGATACATAAGTCATTGATGCTTGCACGTATGGTGTAAAGGTATAGTAGTCATTATCTGTTGTTAAAGTTGATGATGTGTTAGTGGTTAATGGCTTAAATGAATTGCCGTGTTGTACCGCTCGTAATGCGTTTAATTGCAATCCGGTAGTTACTGTTTGTACTGGTGTAGTAGTTGCGTAACTTTCCACTAAATATATTTTGTTGGTTGATTCTTCTAAAACACACGCAAAAGTAGAGTTAGATACAGGCGGAGCTCCTATTTCAAAAGAAACCCATTTTATCCAAAGCTGTCTATTGGGTGCTGTTCCCCATGTTTTATACACCACATAATCATTGGCTGCTGTTGGTGGTGCACTTGTAAAATCATCCCAAAAACAGGCTATTGTAGAGTATGGTAATACATTTGAAGGCAGGTTAGTATTTTGCCCCGGTAATACTACCGTTCCGGTATCAAATGTTACTAAGCCATTTGCACTTGCTTTAAAAGCATTTACAGAATGTCCGAAATAAGAAAATGCAAATGGCAATTGCACCGGTATTGACCATTGATTAACAGATATGGAAGGATTGATTATAATTGTCCATCCTGCAGTAATATCATCATTGTCTATATTTATCCCACCCGGATTACCACCGTTTGTAGTGTAGGTTACAGTGTAGTTTGTTTGTGCTGTTGCATTTAATACTCCTATAAAAAGAACTAAACTAAATAATTTATATTTCATATATTTTATAAAATAACTTTGAGTTCAAATATATTAATTCATTTTGTTAATTGAAGGCTTAATTGATATTAAAAATCCTTTCATGTTGGCTTTAAAATTCGCCTGTAAAAATGCAATACTCTTTTATAAATTTGTAAGATGAAGCAAGGAGAATTAGGGGAAACAATTAAACGATTGCCGGAGCTTCCGGGTATTTATAAGTACCTAAACAGTGATGGAGAGATTATATATATTGGAAAAGCTAAAAACTTAAAGAAAAGAGTTAGCAGTTATTTTGTTAAACAAAACGCACATAATAGAAAAACTAAGATGATGGTTTCTAAAATATGTGATGTGCAGATTACCATTGTTGATACTGAAAATGATGCATTGCTTTTAGAAAATGTTCTGATTAAAAAATATCAACCCAAGTATAATATCAATTTAAAAGATGATAAAACATATCCGTTTATTGCAATTAAAAATGAAGGTTTTCCGCGCATTATTTACACACGAAATCCTGTAAAAGACGGAAGCGAATATTTTGGACCGTATGCAAGTTTAACGGTAATGCATACCATTTTAGATTTGATAAAAGAGCTGTACCTAACCCGCACTTGCAATTTAAATCTAACACCTGAAAACATTAAAGCCGGAAAATTTAGAAGCTGTTTGGAATATCAACTCGGAAATTGTAAAGCACCTTGTATAGGTAATCAAACACAAGATGAATACGACAAAGCCATACGTGATATTCGGAATATATTAAAAGTAAACATTAGTGAAGTAATGCACTTTTTAAAACACGAAATGCAAAATACTTCAGCTAATTTGCAATTTGAAGAAGCTGCAAGTTTTAAAAAGAAACTCGATATACTTACCAATTACCAAAGTAAATCTACCGTAGTTAGCCAGTCTATTTCTAATTTAGATGTGTTTAGCATTGTTACAGATAATGGTTTTGCATTTGTTAATTATTTAAAAGTAATGAATGGTATGATAATTCAAACGCAAACAGTTGAATTAAAAACTCGGTTGGATGAAACGGAAGATGAAATTTTACGATTTGCAATTGAACAATTACGTGAAAAATACTCAAGCAATTCCAAAGAAATAGTAGTGCCTTTTTCGGTAGATTTTTCTGACGATTCGGTTATAATAACGGTGCCTAAACTTGGCGACAAGAAAAAACTATTAGACCTATCTACAAAAAATGCTTTGTTTTATAAACGAGATAAACTATTGTACTACGAAAAACTAAACCCCGAACTTAAAACCGACAGATTGCTGACTCAAATGATGCAAGACTTACGACTAAAAGACTTGCCTCGACATATTGAATGTTTTGATAACTCAAATATACAAGGTACAAATCCGGTTTCGGCATGTGTAGTGTTTAAAAACGGTAAGCCAAGCAAATCCGATTACAGGCATTTTATTCCAAAAACCGTTGTTGGCCCCGATGATTTTGCTACCATGCGTGAGGTTGTATATCGTAGGTATAAAAGGATGTTGGACGAAAACCAAAAATTGCCCGATTTGCTTGTAATAGATGGAGGAAAGGGGCAACTTAGTTCAGCCATTAGCAGTTTAAAAGAGTTGAATCTTTATGGTAAAATTCCGGTTTTAGGTATTGCCAAACGATTGGAAGAACTATACTATCCAGAAGACGAACTGCCTTTGTATTTAAACAAAAAAAGTGAAACACTAAAAGTAATTCAGCAATTGCGTGATGAGGCACATCGTTTCGGTATTACACATCACCGTAACCGTAGAAGTAAAAATACGTTTCAATCGGAGTTAATTGAAATACCTGGAATTGGTAAACAAACCGTTCAACTCTTATTGAAAACCTTTAAATCCGTAAAAAAAGTAAAAGAAGCCGATTACCGGCAGTTGGTTGATTTAGTAGGCGAAAAACGTGCTGATAAAATTCAAAAGTATTTTATAAAGCATTAACTTTTACTTCTATTTCCAAATGTACATTCACACTATTTATTAAAAATATAAACTATGGACAAGAAAACAATCCCATTCAAGCTTACGTGCTGTTAGTGTATCGAAAAAAACTGTGTATTAGCAGATTCCTTTGTTGACGTTAGGTTTAGTCCACAAATGTTTCATGAATTACCGCTTTAACTTTTTCAATTTCCTTTTCAGTCAAAGATTCAAAGCGTTTAACAATCCTTAGTCTGTCAATCGTTCGTATTTGATCAATAACAATCCATCCTTTTGTCGTTTTATGTCTTACTTCAACTCTAGTAGGGTATGGCTTTGAGTTGCTTGTTAATGGGGCTATTACAATTGTATGTAAATATTTGTTCATCTCATTTGGTGATAAAACAACGCATGGTCTTGTCTTTTTCATTTCACTTCCAATCGTAGGGTCGAGATTAACCAACACGATGTCATATTGATTTACTTGCTCCATTCTTCAAAATTTTCATCGTCAAAAACATCGTCCATTAAAAGTTGGTCGTCTCCGTTTTCGCGCATTTTTTTAAATGCCTTTTCCCAATTTTTACGTGGCTCTGCTTTAGGCTTCAATATAATATATCCTTTTTCAAGAATTAGTTCAACCTTGTCATTTATACTATATTTTTCCAAAATTGTCTTTGATAGCCTAATTCCTTTTGAGTTACCGATATTTATTACTGAAAGCTCCATAAAATTTATATTGTGATTACAAAGTAATTACAAAAATTCTATTCTTACAAATTGTTAAGTTAATATTTTATTTAATGGTTGGAATTTAAATTACTGCAAACGCAGGTATAAAAGGATGTTGGATGAAAATCAAAAATTGCCTGATTTGCTTGTAATAGACGGAAGAAAGGGGGCAACTTAGTTCAGCCATTAGCAGTTTAAAAGAGTTGAATCTTTATGGTAAAATTCCGGTTTTAGGTATTGCCAAACGATTGGAAGAACTATACTATCCAGAAGACGAACTGCCTTTGTATTTAAACAAAAAAAGTGAAACACTAAAAGTAATTCAGCAATTGCGTGATGAGGCACATCGTTTCGGTATTACACATCACCGTAACCGTAGAAGTAAAAATACGTTTCAATCGGAGTTAATTGAAATACCGGGAATTGGTAAACAAACCGTTCAACTTTTATTGAAAACCTTTAAATCCGTAAAAAAATAAAAGAAGCCGATTATCGGCAGTTGGTTAATTTAGTAGGCGAAAAACGTGCTGATAAAATCCAAAAGTATTTTATTAAGCATTAAGTAAATTTTAATAGTAGTGTAAAATATTCATTTGTAGCTTATGCACATAGGTATGGTTGATTTTTCACGTATTTAAGTTAAATAATTTCAATTATTAAATATATATTTGAATATATTTTTTAAAACTAAACTAATATTTTAACAACATGAAAAAACTATTACTTTCATTATTTGCTGCATCTGTATTTAGTGTAGGTGCATTTGCACAAACTTGGTCTATTTTATTGACTGATCCTGCATCTAACTCTACTATTACTTCCGGCCAATCTACTACTTATACCTATTATCTTAAAAATGTATCTGGAAGTACAATTACATCCGGTACAAATTATGCTTTAGGTTTTGGTACAATTAATGGTTCTTCATACTCTCCATTCGGAAGTCAAATTATTGCCCGCACTTTAAGTGCTGATTTAGCAGCCGGTGATTCCATCCAAGGCACTCAATCGGTATCAATAAATATGTTACCAGGCACAAACAGCGCACAACCGTTGTGTATAGCTGTTTATGCAATTAGTGGTACTAGCGCTTCATTCCAAATGGCATCATGTAGATCATATAATTTCTATAATACATTAACAGAAATTGAAAAAGCAGCTACTACTGTACAAGTATATCCTAATCCGGCTACTGATGTAGTAAACTTTACTATTGAATACAACAAAGCTAAAATGGTAAAAATAACTGACATTACAGGACGTGAAGTTACAACAGCTAACTTCGATATAAACGCAGCACAAGTAAATGTTTCTACATTTAAAGCAGGAATTTATTTATACCAAATTATGGATGTTGATGGCAATGTTATCAAATCGGGTAAAATAAATGTAAACAACTAAGCATACATTAAACATATAAAAATCCCCAAAAGCGTTTTGCTTTTGGGGATTTTTATTTTACAAAATTCCGGCAATTATTCTTCTTGGAAAAAGCTAAATACAATAGGCTCTAACCAACTGGTTTTGCTATTCAACATAAACCCTACATGCCCACCATAGTTGGTAAATATACCATGCAAAAAAGGGTGGTCAGCAATTTCATCATAAGGAAAACAACTCGCACTTAAAAATGGATCATTCCTTGAATTAATAAAAAGTGTAGGCGTATTTATCGTGTTCAAATTATTTATGCTACTGCATTTACTCCAATACTCTTCTGCATTAGCAAATCCGTGCAAAGGTGCAGTATATCTATCATCAAATTGTTTGAAATTTTTAATGGAATGAAGTCCTTTAATATCTATTTGTTGTGGGAACTGCTTGCTTTTGGCTAATATTTTTTTGCTTAAACTATTAATAAATCGTTGCATATACACACGGTTAAAACCATTATCCAATTCCATTGCAGCACCTTTTAAATCAACCGGAACAGATACCACAGCCGCAGCTTTAATTATGTTTGCAGTGTTGTTATACTCAGCAAGGTACTTTAGCATAACATTTCCACCAAGACTAAATCCAATTAAATAAATTGATGAATACTTTGGTAAAATTTGTTCAATATACAACTTTAAATCTGCCGTAAACCCGCTATGGTATGAGCTTGGCAACAGATTGCTTTCACCTCCGCAACCTCTAAAATTTATAGCATGTATATCATATTGCTGGTTTGCAAATAAGTTCGCAAATCCTTTAATGTATTGCGAATTGCTACTTCCTTCTAATCCATGCAACAATACCACAGCACGCTTGTTGTTTCTTAAAATACAATCCACATTAAAAAAATCCGTATCGGGTGTAGTTATGCGTTTGCGGGTATATATTACCGTGTGTTTACGAAATAGGGAAGGGGCAATTGTAGAAAAATGTTTATTGCGGTAAAGCAAGTTAGGCTTAATTTCGGGATAGTCAGTAACAATCATTGCTGCAAAATTATAGTGGCAATTGCTTTTTTGTAATTAATTGTTGCCCGATATTGTATAAAATATCTACTTACCTAAAGTTATTGATTAATAAAATATACAGTAAATTTACAAAGTAGTTTAAAGTATTTAATTACTGTAATGGCACTACTTCTTCGCCACTTTCATTTATTAAGCCTCTTCTACCCATCAATGAAACTATTGCTAATCCATTTTTAAACGGACCGATAAAGTCATATTTCACCGGAATATATTCTTCGCCTTGTTCATTAATAAAGCCATATTTCCCGGCTATTTCTACTTTGGCTTTCCCTTTTTCCCACGGATAAATTTGGTCGTACTTTACCGGAACAAACTCTTCGCCTTGCTCGTTTATAAATCCTTGTTTTTTGTCTTTCTCCACTTTTGCTATTCCATTTTTAAATGGATGAATA
>JACFNJ010000003.1:0-16798 GCA_019454865.1 Bacteroidia bacterium | reverse complement strand
CTTTTGTGCAAATGTATTTAGTGAAAGTAGTATAGTTACAACAAATATGAATTTCTTCATCGGTAAATTTTAAATTTGGTCAAATATATGTTTTTGCAATTTTATTCCTAATAATACAACTATGCAACAAATAAATAAAATGAATTTCAAACAATTAAATTTAAAACTCAGTAGAAAATATTTTAAATGAAAATAGTATTAAAAAAACAAAGAAATGATGATTGTAAAATGAAAGAATATTGGTAATTAAAACCCTAAAGTAAAAGCTAATCCGGTAAGTATTAAACAAGTTCCAAGCAAGGTTAATCCATACAAACTAAAGGTTACATATGCGCTTGAATAATCATGCATAAATGTAAAAATGCATCCTGCAAAACAAAACATTACACCCACCGCAATCAAAATTAATCCTAAATAACTCCACTTTTTTATTTGCTTTTGCTTGGCAGTACTTAATTCTGAATTTATATCCTCGCCAATCAAAGGAATTACAGATGGAGTAGAGTTGTTTAATTTTTCGAAAGAAAAACTTTCAATAGGGGAGAATTGATTATTTGCAACTTTCATAATTGCTAATTAAACAAATAACCAAATAAAAATCAACTTTAAAATTGATATATATCAATAAAACGATTTATGTGATTAATTATCAGAGTGCTAATTTTAAACCGTAAAGATTAAGCATTTACCCTAACAAATAGTAGGTTTTTGTGAGTTAAATATTACATTTGAACCACTTTTTTAACGAATAAAAATGGCTACAGTTGAAACGACTTTAGAGTCGGTTGTTATAAGATTTTCGGGAGATTCGGGTGACGGAAAGCAACATACAGGAAATAAGTTCACCAATTCAACAGCATTATTAGGGAATGATCTTGCTACATTTCCGGATTTTCCGGCAGAAATACGTGCCC
This sequence comes from Bacteroidia bacterium, assembly GCA_019454865.1. GTDB lineage: Bacteria > Bacteroidota > Bacteroidia > UKL13-3 > UKL13-3 > UBA6183. The sequence continues at coordinate 15,884 of JACFNJ010000003.1, read as the reverse complement.
CAATCGGTACAGTTGCTGGAGTTTCCGGTTTCCAAATTCATTTTGGCTCAACAAAAATCAATACACCGGGCGACCGTTGTGATGTGTTGGTAGTAATGAATGCCGCTGCTTTAAAAGTAAATTTAAAAGCATTAAAACAAGGTGGTGTAATAATAGTAAACACCGATGGATTTGATGCCAAAAACTTGCGTTTGGCTAATATTCCGGAAGAACAAAATCCATTGAAAAACGGAAGCTTAGCCGGTTACGATGTAAAAGAAATTGATGTAACTAAAATTACACGTACTGCACTTGCCGGAAGTGGCTTAGGCGTAAAAGAAATTGACCGATGCAAAAATATGTTTGTGTTGGGCTTGTTGTATTGGATGTATCATCGTTCATTGGATAATACCATTAAATTTATCAACAGTAAATTTAAAAAGAATCCTGCAATAGCTGAAGCAAATGTAAAAGTGCTTAATGCCGGATGGAACTATGGCGAAACCACTGAAATGTTTGCACAACGATACAATGTAGCACCTGCTAAAATGGAACCCGGTGTATATAGAGGCGTAATGGGCAATCAGGCTGTAGCTCTCGGATTAATTGCTGCATCGGTAAAATCAAAACTTCCATTGTTTTACGGAACATATCCAATAACTCCGGCTTCGGATGTTTTGCATGAATTATCTAAATACAAAAATTTTGATATAAAAACACTGCAAGCAGAAGATGAGATTGCCGGAATATGTACATCTATTGGTGCCGCATTTGGTGGGCATTTAGCTGTTACCGGGTCATCCGGTCCGGGTATTGCGCTAAAAACCGAAGCCATTGGATTGGCTACTATGCTTGAGTTACCATTAGTAATTGTAAATGTACAACGTGCAGGACCAAGTACAGGTATGCCTACAAAAACAGAACAAGCAGATTTATTACAAGCATTTTATGGCAGAAATGGTGAGTGCCCGGTTGTTGTGATTGCTGCACAATCACCTGCCGATTGTTTTACAATGGCTTTTGAAGCTTGTCGTATTGCATTGGAGCACATGTTGCCTGTATTTTTATTAACTGATGGATACATTGCAAATGGTGCTGAACCATGGAAATTTCCATTAACAAAAGATTTACCGGAAATACCTGTTTCATTTGCCAAAGAAAGGGAGAATGCAATAGATAAATATTTGCCATATACCCGCGACAATAAATTAGCTCGTCCTTGGGCATTACCTGGTACTAAAGGTTTAACACACCGCATTGGTGGTCTTGAAAAACAAAACCTAACAGGAGATATTTCATACGACCCGGAAAACCATGAACAAATGGTAAAAATACGCCAGCAAAAAGTAGATTTGGTTGAAAACTATATACCTGAGCAAATGTTGAGTTGTGGTGCCGATGAAGGGGATTTGCTAATAATTGGTTGGGGAGGAACTTATGGTGCTTTAAAAACAGCAGCCGGACAGTTAATTGAGCAAGGATATAAAGTATCTCATGCACACATACAGTATCTTAATCCTTTCCCTAAAAATTTAGGCGAAATGCTAAAACGTTTTAAAAAGGTAGTTGTTGCAGAGCTAAACAATGGGCAATTGGTAAAAATATTGCGTGATAAGTATTTTGTAGATGCAATTGCCTACAATAAAATTCAAGGACAGCCATTTATGTCGAGTGAAGTAGTGCAAAAAATGCAAGATATATTAACTGATAAATAATTAATAATAAGCAGAACTGTATAATTACAGCATACAATGAGTGAATTAACAACTAAACTAACCGCCAAAGATTTTGCATCCGACCAAGAAGTACGTTGGTGTCCGGGGTGTGGCGATTATAGTATATTGAAACAAATTCAAACCGTACTTCCTGATTTTGGAAGACCCAAAGAAGAGTTTGTATTTATTTCCGGTATTGGGTGTTCATCCCGTTTTCCGTATTACATGGATACGTATGGTATGCACTCCATACATGGCAGAGCCACTGCTATTGCTACAGGGCTTAAAAGCACCCGTCCTGATTTATCTGTATGGGTAATTACCGGTGATGGTGATTCATTAAGTATTGGAGGCAATCATTTCATTCACTTGCTTCGTAGAAATCCGGATATCAATATTTTATTGTTTAATAACCAAATTTACGGTTTAACAAAAGGGCAATATTCACCTACATCGGAGCAAGGTAAAGTAACTAAATCTACACCAATGGGTTCATTGGATTTTCCGTTTAACCCAATTGCACTCAGCTTAGGCGCAGATGCTACCTTTGTAGCCAGAACATTAGACCGTGACCCAAAACATCAACAAATGATATACAAGCGCGGGTACGAGCACAAAGGAACATCCATGATAGAAATATATCAAAATTGTAATGTGTTTAATGACGGTGCATTTGAGATTTTTACTGAAAAAGGTACCAAGAAACAAGAAACCTTATTTATGGAAGCCGGAAAGCCATTATTGTTTGGTGAAAACATTGAGAAAGGAATTAAGTTAGACGGATTGAAGCCTACAATAGTTGATGTTACCGAAGGTACAGCAAATGACCTGTGGATACACGATGAAACCGACTTAACTAAAGCAACTATACTATCCCGTTTCTTTGACGATCCGGCAATGGAAAATCATTTTCCACGTCCGTTTGGAATTTTTTATGTAAACGAAAATAAATCTCCATTTGAAAAACTATTTAACGATCAAATTGAATTTTCAAAAACTACATACGGTAGTGGCGATTTGGATAAGCTATTAGCTGGTAAAGAAACCTGGGTAGTAAATTAGGTTGAGCAAGCTAACTGTTTTTAAAATACTACAAATTTATCTTAAATCCTCGAAGTAATAATTTCGGGGATTTTATCTTTTATAGTTTTTTATATACCTAAATCATACTATCTATTTTTTCCATTTAATAGCACAACCTATAGCTTTAGTTGATGTTTTAGCAATTGATTTACCTTTTAAAAGAGAATTTACTGCATTTTCTACATATTTTTCCGTTGCTGCATTTGCATCTTCGTAGTTGTTATCAATTGCGCCTATATATACCAACTTATTTCCTGAAGTAGTTTTTTGAAGAATAAATACATGCGGAGTGCGAGTTGCACCAAAAGCTTTGGCAATTTCTTGGGTGTTGTCTTTTACGTAAGCGAAAGGATATTTTTTTGCCTTGGCTACTGCTTGCATATTTTCATAGCTATCTTCCGGTTCGCGTGTTACATCGTTTGGATTTATTGATATAACCGGATACCCAAGTGGTGCGTACTTCTTATGTAAATTTATTACTCGTTGCTCGTATGCTTGCGAAAAAATACAAGTGTTGCTGCTAAAAATCAGGATAAACCCCTTAGCCTTTTTATTATCGGAAAGTTTAACAATTTTTCCATCTACATTTTTTAATGTAAAATCAGGAACAATTTCACCAACAGTATAGCCCGTATTAGCAGATTGAGCAACCGTTAAAGCTGGTGATAACAAAGCAAGTACTGCTATAAATACATTTCTAATAATTAACTTCTTCATATTATTTAATACCATTTTAAAACTTTAGGAAATTCAAAATTTTCAATTTGTGTAAGTAGCGATTCGGCATTTTCATCCATTAATAACATGTTTTTAAATTCTTGTTTTAAAAACTGATGATTTACCATGTGTTGTAACATGTCGTTAAGTGGATTGTAAAAACCATTTGTATTTAATACGCCACAGGGTTTGTAATGAAACCCTAACTGACTCCATGTAAATGCTTCAAACAGTTCTTCCATTGTACCGATACCACCGGGCAATGCAACACAAGCATCGCATAATTCAAACATTTTAGCTTTGCGTTCGTGCATATTTTGTACAATTATTTGCTGCGTTATACCGGTATGTCCTACTTCTTTTTGCATTAATTTTTCAGGAATAACACCAATTACTTCACCGTCAAGTCGCATCATTTCATCAGCAATTACACCCATTATACCTACATTGCCTCCTCCATACACCATGCCAATGTTTTTACTTCGTAATAATTGAATAAATTTTATTGCTTCTTTCTGGTAAATACTATTATTTCCTAAAGAAGATCCACAGTAAACTGCAATTCTTTTTATATTCATCCTCTTCGTTTTGCTCTGTTTCGTAATACGTTTCTATTTATTGAGCGGCTTTTGCCACCTGTTTTTTTATACTTTCCACCTAGGTTTACTTTTAAGTTTTTTGCTTTTTTTTCATGAAAAGAGGCTCCGCGCTCTTCCGTTTCTTTATTAACTTGCTTTAAATAATTTTTCTCTTTTACCTTCGGTTTTTCATCATCACTCATTATTTTAGAAAAAGCTACTTCTTCAGGGAAATCAAGTATTTCAACATCTTTACGCATCACTTTTTCTATTTCAAACATGTATTCTTCTTCGGTTGGATTTATCAATGTAATTGCAATTCCATCTTTTCCTACCCGTCCGGTTCTGCCTATACGATGCAAATAATCATTTGGGTTGTTGGGTGTATCAAAATTAACAACATGTGTAACATCTGCCACATCCAAGCCCCGAGCTGCTACATCCGTTGCAACAAGTATGCGAGTTTCGTTTTCAGCAAATTTTCGCAATGCTTCAAAGCGTTGTGTTTGCGGCTTACGTGAGTGTAACAAACCAATTGCACCTGCAAAATTTTGATGCATCATTTCATACAACTTATCAGCATTTTTAATTTTAGAAACAAAAACCAATACCTTCGATAACGTTTCGTCTGTGTTGAGTAAATGCGTTAATAAATTAGCTTTTGTACCGAAATTAGGAGCATAATATCCCAATTGTTTAATCTTTTCTAATGGGGTTCCATGTGCTGCAACTTCAACTTTTATTGGGTTATTAAAAAATTGCGAAAAGTATTTTTCAACTTCTTCGGTAAGTGTTGCCGAAAACAAAATATTTTGTCGCCTGCTAGGGAGATAATCAATGATGGAAGTTAGCTGTGCACGAAATTCTTGTTCAAGCATTTCATCTATTTCATCCACTATCAATTTCTGTATGTTGGTTAATTTTAATGCACCTATACTTGCCAAATCAATAAGCCGTCCGGGGGTAGAAACCAATATATCCAATCCGGCAAAAGCCATTTCTTTTTGTTTATTAATGTTTGCACCACCGTACATCGCTCCAATTCGTACACTCATGTATTTGGTTAAGCGTTTTACTTCGCCATATACTTGCAATACTAACTCACGCGTAGGAACTACAATAAGCACCCTTGGATTACGTTGTTCCGAGTATTTTAACTGTCGAAGAGTAGGGAGGAGGTATGCAAATGTTTTTCCGGTTCCGGTTTGTGCAATGGCTACTACATCTCGTCCTGACATAATTACCGGATACGCTTGTATTTGCACCGGAGTAGGGTGTATGTAGTCCAAATCTTCCAATGCTTTTATAAGCGGATTTGAAATATTTAAATCGGAAAAATTCATTTGTGTAAATTTATAGTTTATCGGTTAATTTTCAGTTTGGCAAACTTCAATACCAACATTTTTTTTCCTTGATTTCCAAAATCAATATTTGCTTTTTTATTATCGCCATTACCTTCAATTGATACAACTGTTCCATTTCCGAAACGCTGATGTTCTACCAACATACCTACCTGCAAATTTGAAGTGTCATCACCAACAAAATCGGAAGTAGTTGTACTTTGAGTTTGTGGTATAGCTTTATTTATTGGTTTGAAATTTTTGGGTGGAACTAATGGTTTACTTGAAGTGGAGTTTGTGGCTGTTTTATTTGCATTAGCAGTACCTGAATAGCGCGAATAGCTACTCATTTGATATGGTTTCCGCTGTTCTGTTTGTGTTGTCGCATTACCGTGCAAGCCTTCAAAAAGAATATACTTTGGGTCAATTTCAGTTAAAAATCGGCTTGGTTCGCATGAACTTATTGTGCCAAATTTAAACCGCGAAGTTGCAAACGAAAGCGTTATTTTTTTCTCCGCTCGTGTAAGTGCAACATAAAATAATCTACGTTCTTCTTCCAAATCTTGCCTGCTGCTTAAACTCATTTGTGATGGAAATAAATTTTCTTCCATACCTACAATATACACATACTTAAACTCCAAACCTTTGCTTCCATGTATAGTCATTAAGGTTATTTTGTCACGGTCTTCTTCTTTTTCATTATCCGCATCGGTTAGCAAAGCTATATCTTGCATGTAATCGGGTAGGGTATTTCCTCTTAGTACTGCATCATCATCCACAGCTTCTTCAATACTAAACTCTTTAATACCATTTAGTAATTGTTCAATATTTTCATACCGAGCAATACCTTCAACTGTTTTATCCTCATATAATGATTTTAATAAACCGGTTTGTTTTGCAATGTGCATAGCAATTTCATAAGCAGGTTTAGCTAATAGAGTTTGAAAACTTTTAATCATTATCACAAACTCACTTAGAGGTTTCGATGCCTTCAAACCATAACTTTCTACATTTTCCATAATCTCAAACCAACTCTTGTTGTGTTGATTTGCTATAACTGCAAGATGCTCAAGTGAAGTTTTGCCTATACCTCGTGCTGGGTAATTAATAATACGTTTTAATGCCTCCTCGTCATTCGTATTAATTACCACACGAAAATATGCCAACAAATCTTTAATCTCTTTGCGTTGATAAAACGATAAACCTCCATATATTTTGTAAGGCATATTCATTTTTCGCAATGCTTCTTCAATACTTCTACTTTGCGCATTTGTTCGATAAAGTATTGCAAAGTCCTCGTTTTTTAAATGGTTGTTCATCTTTTCTTGAAAAATTGCAGATGCTACCATTTTTCCTTCTTCATTATCGGTAAGTGCACGGAAAACCCGAATACGCTCTCCGGCTTCGTTTTGTGTAAAAACTTTTTTCTCTATTTGATCACGGTTTTTCTTAATAATTGAGTTAGCTACGTTTACAATGTTTTGAGTGCTACGGTAGTTTTCTTCTAATTTATAAACTTTAGTGTCAGGAAAATCTTTATGAAAATTGAGTATGTTTTTAATAGTTGCTCCCCTAAATGCATATATACTTTGTGCATCATCGCCTACCACAGCAATATTTTGATACACATTAGAAAGTAGCTTAACAATTGCATATTGCGCATAGTTAGTGTCCTGAAACTCATCCACCATTATATACTTAAATTGATGTTGGTATTTATTCAAAATATCCGGATGATTATGTAGTAACTCGTGTGTTTTTACAAGCAAATCGTCAAAATCCATAGCACCGGCTTTAAAACAACGCTGTTCATAAATGGAGTATATTTTACCCATTTGTGGTCGTCCTGCCGATTGGTCGTAAGCAGAGTTTTCAGGATTACCGTTGTATTCTGCTGCTTTTATCAAAGCATTTTTAGCAGCTGAAATTCTTCCAAGTATTAAAGATGGTTTATACAGTTTGTCATCTAATTTAAGTTCAGTAATTATTGATTTAATCAAGCTTTTTGCATCATCAGCATCATAAATAGTAAAATTTTTAGGATAACCCAATCGCTCGCTTTCAATGCGTAAAATTCGTGAAAACACACTATGAAAAGTCCCCATCCACAAGTTTCGCGCTTCGCTTCCCACTACACTGTATATGCGGTTTCGCATTTCTTTACTTGCTTTATTGGTAAAGGTGAGGGCTAATATATTGAATGCATCAATATTGTTTTGCAGCATATAAGCAATTCGATAGGTAAGCACTCTTGTTTTTCCTGAACCGGCTCCGGCTACAATCATTACAGGTCCTTCTGTCTGACAAACGGCAGCACGTTGTGCTTCGTTTAAGTTATCCAAATAATTCACGTGGTAAATTTAAACTAAAAAGTTGGAGGCTTGCCTATTGAAATATCAACATTAAGTCAGTAATATTATTTAAAAAAATCGGAAGCGAAATAAATCGCCTCCGATATACAAAAACGATAAGCCGGGTTCTGTACATTTAAGGTTACTTAAATGCGCCAATCATTTATCTGGTTTTAACTTCGCAGTTAAAATCTAGCAGCCTACCCATTACGAAAATGCGAGTAACATTTTGCTTGTGCAAAACAAGCATCGTAACCTATTTGGCCTTGCAACCTGTGAGGTTTGCCATGCGTACTTTATCACTAAAATACCGGTGGTCTCTTACACCGCCATTTCACCCTTACCGAACTATGTTCGGTGGTTTGTTTTCTGTTGCACTTTCTGTAAATAGTGCATTACACACTATTTCCTACCCGTTAGGTAGCACAGTACTCTATGTTGCCCGGACTTTCCTCTTAGGCATTAATCCCAAGCGATTGGCTGTTTTTGCATTGCAAAAGTAAAGATAATTTTATTCTGTTACGGAATGTTTTTGTTTCAAATAGTCATAAAAAGCATATTGGCTCCGCACTTTTGGGTTTTCGTTTTTTATAAAATTATTTTCAAAATCTTTATCTATCAATCGTGCTTTTACGTTGTCACGCAATTGGATATTTAGCATCTCGCGAATTGTTTCTTTAATTGTAGTGTCAAATATCGGAAATGCACATTCCACTCGATTAAATAAATTACGTGTCATCCAATCAGCACTAGATAGATACATTTTTTCATCACCGTTATTCCCAAATATAAACACACGCGTATGTTCCAGAAATCGGTCAATAATGCTTATTATTTGTATGTTTTCGCTTAGCCCTTTTACACCCGGAACAAGAGCACAAATTCCTCTAACAATTAAATCTATTTTTACTCCGGCTTTGCTTGCATCATAAAGTTTATTAATTGTTTTCTCATCCAATAAGCTATTTAGTTTAGCAATTATATATGCAGGTTTACCATCCCGGGCATTTTTTATTTCATTTTCAATAGCTGCTGCAAGCTGTGTAAACATTGTGTTTGGTGCAACCCATAAGTTTTCAATGGCATTTTTATTGGGTTTATTAAAAAGCATATCCATTAAAATAGTAATATCGTTGGTATATCGCTTGTCTTTAGTAAATATGGCACAATCACTATAAATACGAGATGTTACACCATTGTAGTTACCGGTTGAAAAATGTGCATACAGAGCATCCTCTTTGTTTTCTTTACGCTGAATTAAGCAAACTTTGACATGAACTTTTTGGTCAGGTATTCCAAAATGCACTTTAGCTCCGGCTTCCTGTAATTTATTAGCCCAATAAATATTATGTTCTTCATCAAAGCGTGCTTGCAACTCCATTAATACCGAAACTTTTTTTCCGTTTTTCACTGCATTAATCAAAGCATTTACCACATTGCTATATTGTGCAACACGATAAAGCGTGATTTTAATAGATTTTACATTGGGGTCAATTGCGGATTCTCTCAACATACGGATGAGATAGTCAAAACTTTGGTAGGGGGGAGTTAACAAATAGTCTTTTGCACTTATAGCGTCAAAAATGGTTTTACTGTTTTCAAACTCTTTGATAGCAATGGGTTGAAATGGCTCATAATATAATGAAGGATTGTTTATAACCGGAAAATCCATCAAATTTTTTAAGTTATGATACCTACCACCGGGTATTCTGTTGGTTCTGCCAATGTTCAATTGTTTTGTAAGTAACTCCAACATTTCAGGAGGCATAGCCGAATCATACGAAAATCGGGTAGGGCTACCTTTTGAGCGTTGCTTTATACTTTTCTGGATTTTTTCCATAAACGAGCTATTTATTTTTTGGTCTTCATCCATGGTAAGCTCAGCATCGCGAGTTACTTTAATTGTGTATGCTTCAAATTGGTCGTGATTAAAAATACTGAAAATACGCTTTAAAGAAGTTCGAATTACATCATCAATGTATAAAATATAGGTATTTTCATCTTCGGTTGGTAGTTCAAAAAAACGCGGTAGAGGTAATTTAGGGATTTCAATTAATGCATGTTTATCAGGTATTAGTTTATTCGAATCACGCATCCTTACTGCTAAATAAATGCTTCTATCGCGTAGATGTGGAACCCGTTTCAAGTTATCTAAAACAATAGGGAATAAATGAGGTATAACTTTTCTGCGTGCATACTCCATTACGGTTATTTTTTGGGATAAGGATAACTCGTTTTCATCCAAAATATATATTCGGTTTTCTTTAAGTTTTTGTATTACCTGCTGATAAACCGAATCAAAACGGTTGTTTTGTTTGATTGCTAATTCTTGTATTTCTTTCAATACTTTTTCGGGAGGATATTGAATATCGTATTTTATTTGTAATTTTTTATTCCGTATCAGGCTTGCAACGCGAACACGAAAAAACTCATCATTATTTGAAGAAAAAATTGCTAAAAATTTTAGGCGTTCCAATACCGGGGTGTCTTCCGATTCAGCCTCTTGCAACACTCTTTCATTAAAAAGCATCCAACTTATTTCCCGGTCTTTATATAAATATCCGTTGTGTTCTTTAATCATTAGTATTTTATTGTTTTGGCTATTGTACTATGGTTTTTACGATTTTTAAAATGCAATATATATCATAAAACATAATCATTTTTTTTAGTTTTACACAAATAACATTTAGTTTGTATCGTTTATACAAACGTACAGATTGTAATTATGAGAAAACTTGTTTTAATTTTAGCTGCAACAGCTACTTTACAAACTGCTTATGCACAGCGCAGCAATGTTGAAAGTGCAGCAGTTTATTTACGAAACCTGGAAATGGTAGATGCCAAAAAAGCCATAGATGAAGCTGCAACACATGATGATACCAAAGACGACCCCAAAATGTGGTATTACCGTACTGCAATTTATGATACGATATTAAGAAACAAAGCGTATTCGGCATTGGTTGATAATAATACGGTTGAACAATTTGTATTGGCTGCTAAAGGATGTGTAACCAGCGACACAAAAAAACGGTACGATTGGTATTGTGGATCACAAGCCATTATACAAGCGGCTTTTGATGCTTATAATGCAGGATGGACTGCCTTGCAAGCTAAAGATTATACTAAAACAATTAAGTTTTTTGAATATGTTACAGCAACAATTCCTTTAGATAAAGATGGGCAATTAAAGAAAAATAATTTAACGGAACGCGCCATTTACGATGCAATATACCGCTCTGCTTATGTTGACCAAAAGTATGATATAGCAAGAACATACTCTAAAAAGCTAATTGATATGGATTACCAAAGCCCGATTGTATATTACATAAATGCTGAAACATATTTAATAAATGGCGACACTGCCAAGGGATTAGAAGTAGTTGAGCTTGGTAGAAATCGGTTTCCTACTGATAAAGATTTAATAAATTATGAACTTAATATTTATTTGAATCAAGGGAAACAAAGTATTTTACTTTCAAAAATAAACGAAGCCTTAACTAACAATCCGGATAACGCAACACTTAATTATGTACGTGGAAATATATACGATAAATATGCATCAGAGTGTTTAAGTAATGCACGTAAAGCCGCAGATGAGGCAGAAAAAGCTGATAAAAAAGCTAAAGCCGAAAAAGTTCCTGCCAATAAAACTAAGTTTCAAAATCAAGCTAAAAACTTACGAACTAAATCAGACTCATTATATAAGGCAATGCTAACCAATGCTAATTTAGCAGAAACCAATTACAAAAAAACAGTTGAGTTAAATCCTGATAATATGGACGGATATTATGCTTTAGGAGCTTTATTAAACAATTATGAAAACGTACTTTTAGTGAATAAAATGAATGCCGTTACCGGAGCAACTCAAGCTGAATACGATAAGAAATACGAAGTGCTACGTAAACAACAATTAGAGCTTTTAAATAAATCATTAAAATACTTTAACGATGCATTAGCAATAGTTGAAACAATGCCTGAAAGTGATGAAAACCTAAAAGCTGAAAAGAAAAGAAATACAATCTTGATTTATGAATCTTTAAAATCATTGTATGCTAATATGAATGATGAAGCTAAATTTATGGAAACCAAAAAGAAGCTTGATGAATTAGAATAGGTTTTATTTTATTTATTTTAAAAAAGCTATTGATTAGTGTCAGTAGCTTTTTTTTATTTTAATTAAACTCATTTAATGATTTGCAATAATAGGAATGAGCCAACATTTAAATAAGATGTTTTTCAAGCGTATTTAACATAATATTAATTATTAGGTAAAGGCTACAAAGCCTTTTAAATTTCTACTATTGTAGAAAAGGATATAGCCTCACAGTCAGGTTAGCATACCACAACACATTCTCCCTAAAATATAATTAACTTTGTACAGGTATTAAATTAGTATAATGATAAAAACCCTAATTTGTATTTTAGGACCTACGGCCGTTGGTAAAACTGAAACTGCAATTAAACTTGCACAACAATTAAATACTGAAATTATTTCGGCTGATAGCAGACAGTTTTATAAAGAATTAAATATTGGTACAGCTAAGCCAACTGAATCCGAATTATTAGCAGCTACACATCATTTTATTGGGCATAAATCGGTTGCTGAAACTTATACAGCCGGAGATTTTGAACGAGATGCTTTAAACAAACTTTCAGAATTATTTAAAAAGCACGATACAGTAATAGCCGTTGGTGGTAGCGGATTGTACGTAAAAGCCTTAATTGACGGATTGGATGACATGCCACAAGCAGATGAAAACCTACGCTTGTACTTGAATGATCTTTATAAAACAGAAGGAATGAATGCACTAACAGCGCTACTAAAAAGTATTGATATAAACTTATATAATTCTGCCGAATTGCAAAACCCTCAGCGTGTAATGCGGGCAATTGAGATTGGGAAAGCCGTACAAAACGGTTTTAAAGTAAATAGTAAAAAGGCGAAAAGAGATTTTAAAACATTGAAAATAGTAATAAACCGGCCGCGTGAAGAGCTTTACGAAAGAATTAATTCACGTGTGGATAGCATGATGCAAGCCGGATTATTGGATGAAGTGAAACGAATGCTCCCCTATCGTAATGTTTACGCCCTGCAAACGGTAGGTTATACCGAGCTGTTTGATTACTTAAACGGAAATCTTACATTAGATACTGCAATACACTTAATAAAACAACACAGTAGAAATTACGCAAAAAAACAAATTACCTGGTTCAAAAAGGAGGCTCCACAAAATTGGTTTTTACCTACAGAAACGGATAAAATAATTGAACTTTATAAAAACCCGGAAAATAATTAGTGATTTGTTTTGCTTCCAATGCTTTCTGTTAAAAGCAAATAAAGCCTTAAATAATCCGAATTGGATTGCAACAACTCTATGTGTTTATTAATTGTGTTTATATCATTCCTTACTTTGGGTCCGGTTTGTATCGAAAATGGATGTTGCAATGTGGCTTTGTTTGCAGTTTGAAGTATTAAATCATCCAATAGGTTTGTAGGTAGGTTATTGGTTTCTAATATTTCTTTTGCTATTCCCATTAAATGATTGGTAAAATTATTAGCAAAAACCGCTGCTACATGCAGCATTTGGCGTTGTGCTGATGATACTTCCAAAACTTTATCACTTAGCAGCTTGGCATATTTTTTTATCAATATTGCATCATTTTCATCGGCACTTTCAACCAAAATATTTATTGCTGAAAAATCAATATTAGCGTTTTTAGTAATAGTTTGCAAGGGATAAAACACTCCTCTTCGCTCATGTTTGCATAATACTTCTATAGATACACTGCCGGAAGTATGCGTTACTATTCCATTTACATTTAATTGTGCCGAAACCGCTGCTATTGCATCATCATTTACAGCTATAATGTACCAATCTAAGTTATTAGGAATTTCATTAGTAAATTGAACAGCTTTGGTATCTAGCAGTTGAGCCAATGCAATTGCATTATTATGCGTTTTGCTATACACACATGCAATGTTTAGCCCCTTATTTTGCAGAGCCAATCCAAGTTGAGTAGCTACATTTCCGGAACCTATTATTGCTATTGCAGGACTCATTTTGGTATAACCTTTAAATAAATTTTCTACACTGCAAGGTACAAATTATTTTGCTCTACTTGAATCTTGAATTCTTCGAACAGCTGATATTGCAATACCTGCTAAAGTAAGGATTGTACCAAGCCAAACCAAATTAATCCAAGGGAAAATAATTGCTTTCATAATAATGAAATCACCACTTGAATCCCTTTCTGATGTTTCAATTTTTACCGTTTGTTTATCCGGATTTACTCCATTAAATTTAAAACGCAACCCTATTTCTTCCACTGTAGATTCAAATCGCACTTCTGCATTTTCGCGAATACCATACATTGGCGTTGCTGTAAAATCACCTTTTAAACTATGTACCTTAAACTCGGCAGCAATTAACAAACTCAGCTTTTCCATATCTAAGTTTTGCTCTTTAGCATTGGAGTTAATGCGTAATAAAACTGCATATCCATTATTTGTATAAATGGTGTCGCCAATATGTATTTCGTGGTTTCTTTCGTTAATGTATTTGGTTGATTTCTCTTTAGGTACTGAGCTAACAAAGGTGAAAACATCATGGCTGATGTAATGCTTGGTATCCGGATTAGCAACTAATCCCATCTTAGGATTTATTTGTGCATTCGGATGCAAATTAAATTCGTATTCCACTTCATTGTTTGCATTTATTTTTTTGTAATGAACAATATAGTAATTATTTACCCAGTGCGTTGAATCACGAACATATTCAATTTCATAATCACCCATACGCACTACTTTGCCTTTTTCTAAATATACGTGCTCAATGTTGTCTTGGTTAGTAAATTCAGGATTTAACTGCATTCCGGTTTGGTTGATAGAGATTACACGTTTGTTTACAGATGATACTAAAACCCCTATAAGCAATACACCAAAACCAATATGGGCAACACTTGCCCCTGCCATTTTAAATTTACCGGTTAAGTAAGGCAATAAAATATGCCCGTTAGCAACAATAGCATACACGGATGCAAACATTAATCCGGAATAAAGCCACTGCTTAACCTCAAAAGCAAACATTGCGGCTACTGTTAAAGCTAATGAAATAACCACATGCAACAACAAGGTTGTATATACCTTTTTATTGTTTTTCTTATACTTTAATACATGTGCAATTCCGGTTAATATAGCAATTATAATAGCCATAGGCATTTGCCATTTGTTGTAATGTGTCATTACATCGGTGGGTGGCGCCATATTGGTACCAAAAACCTTATTAAATACCGGAATAGATGTAGTGATGATAACTTGAAACGATGAAATAACCAGCACTAAACTACCGATAAACATCCAAAATTCTCTTGTAAATGTATCTTCGTCTTTCTCGCTTTTAGGTATGTCTTTCCAGCGATACACAAGCATTGCAATGCTTAATCCTAAAAAAACAAATATAAAAAGTAACAATTGACCACTCATTCCCAAATCGGTAAAGGAATGTACAGAAGCCTCGCCAAGTACACCACTTCGGGTTAAGAAAGTTGCATACAATACCAAAATAAAAGTGGCTATTAATAAAATTTTAGCGGTAATTAAAGAGTTACCTGTTGATTTATACAACAACAACACATGCAATCCGGCAATTAAAAACAACCAAGGCACAAGTGATGCGTTTTCCACCGGATCCCAAGCCCAATAGCCGCCAAAGCTTAAACTCTCGTAAGCCCAATAGCCTCCCATAATAATTCCTGCACCTAATGCCAAACTGCTTACCAATGTCCAAGGTAGTGTAGGTTTAATCCAGTTTTTAAAATCTTTCTTCCACAATGCTGCAATAACATAAGCAAATGGGACAATGGTAGTAGCAAAACCCAAAAATAAAGCAGGCGGATGAATAACCATCCAATAGTTTTGCAACAATGGATTTAAGCCATTTCCATCTTTAATACTACTCATGTAATCCGGTCTGCTAAAAATTGGCCCTTCCATTACATTACGTAATAACTCAAACGGACTGCTTCCTACTTTATAGCCAAAAATCTTTACTCCGATTAGCATGGAAGTTAATACAACCTGGCACATCATTACAATTGTCATAACTTCTAATTTCCAACTTT
>JACFNJ010000244.1 GCA_019454865.1 Bacteroidia bacterium | reverse complement strand
GTGGCACTAAAGTACAGTACTTGCCCATCTGCTGAAATTGCAGGCGAACCTACATTAAAAGGAAAAGTAATCAACCCTACATACTCTTGCTCTTGTTTAAATGTTACGGAATCTATTTGCTTAGCAAATCGTAAATCAAACAAAGTGGTATATTCGCTATAGTTGGTGTCTTTTGCTTGAGCATAAATAATTCCATTGTCGAATAATGTATATCCCAAGCTTTGTCCGCTTACATCTAAGTTGGTTTTGGCAATAAGGACTTTTTTGTTAATGGAATCATTGTGCTTAATAGCCCAATTTAACGAACGTTCCAATTGCATTACATAACCACTCTTTTTTGTTAAAGTACCGTAGTATTTAAATTGTTCTTTAGCTTTTGGGTAATTACCTATAATTTTCAGAAGGTTTGCATAATCTAAATACACTTGTTCATTCGGTTTCTTATCCCCTATTTTAACCAACTCTTCAAACACGTTTAAGGCTTTGCCGTATTGAAAAGTGTATAAATAAGAATAAGCCAAATTAGTTAATAAATGTGCCTCGTTTTTGTAAGTACGTTCTTTTTTTAATGCTTTTTCATACTCTTTACTAGCTTCTTTGTAATGAAAAAAATCAAAATACAAATCGCCTTTTTCTATGGCTGACTGTGCATATACAACACTTGTACCTGCAATGAATAAAAATAAATATAGATATTTCATGTAATAATTTTAGGATAAAGATTGTGAATGAGTTTTAAGTATTTGATCAATATATTCTCTGTTATTTGCTAATCGCGGTACTTTGTGTTGTCCACCAAGTTTTCCGCTTGCTTTAAGCCAATTATGAAAAGTTCCTTGTGGCACTGCTTGTAGCAAAGGCATTGTCATTGCCAGGTCTTTGTAGCGTTTAGCTTCGTAATCGCTGTTGGATTGCTTTAAATAGTAGTCTAATTTATGGGTAAAAGCTTGTATGTCTTCAGGCTGTTGCTCAAACTCAATTAACCATTGGTGCGTACCGGCTGAATTGCTTTTTGCATGAATTGGAGCTGCGGTGTAATCAATTACTTTTACATTAAAGTCTTTGCATGTTTGTGCTATTGCAAAATCAGAATTTTCAATAATTAATTCTTCGCCAAATGCGTTAATAAAATGTTTGGTACGCCCTGTAATTTTAAACCGATACGGATGAGTATGTGTAAACTTAATGGTATCGCCAATTATGTATCGCCACAATCCTGCATTGGTACTAATAACCAAAGCATAATTTTCGTTTAATTTTACATCTTCTATTGTATAAGTTTTCGGGTGTGGATTACCATATTCACTCATTGGCATAAATTCATAAAATATTCCATAATCCAACATCAGCATCATATCGTTTCTGCGCAATGCATCTTGTATGCCAATAAAACCTTCGCTTGCATTGTAGGTTTCCATATAGCTCATGTTTGAGGACTTGATGAGCGATTTAAACCGGTTTTCGTAAGGTAAAAAACTAACTCCGCCATGTAGGTATAACTCCAAATTTGGCCAAACATCAATCAGATTTTTTTTACCGGTTATTTCAAAAATCTTTTCAATCAAAACCAATGTCCATGTAGGCACACCGCTTATACTGGTTACATCGTCATCAATTGTAGCCATTGCCATCTTATAAATTTTTTCATCCCAATTATCCATAATGGCAATGCTTAAATCGGGTGTACGAAAATATTGTGCCCAAAAAGGCATATTCTGCATCATTACTGCACTTAAATCGCCATAATAACACTCGCCAATATTGAACTTATTTATTTGATGACTTCCACCCATAACTAAACCTTTTCCATCAAACACTTTACTCTCTTCACGCTGCATTTGATAAAACATTAATGCGTCTTTCCCTCCTTGAAAATGGCACTCCTCTAATGAATCGAATGTGACAGGAATAAATTTACTTTTTGCCGATGTAGTTCCGCTTGATTTAGCAAACCAGCTTACATCAGTAGGCCACAAAATATTTTGTTCACCTTTCATCATTCGCTCTATGTATGGCTGATGCGACTCATAATTACCTACGGGCACTCTGTCGGTAAAATCTTTAATTGTTTTTATGGATGCATAGTCATACTTATTTCCCCATTCGGTATATCGTGCTTGATTAATTAGTTTATGGAAAACCTGCATTTGCGTTTCGCCAGGATGCTCCATCATAAATTCGATAAACGGGGCACGCTTTTTTAAGTACCAAGTAACTAATGAACCAAATACTGCCATGTAAAAAAATATGTGGTAATTTTACGGTTTATCTTGCATTAATACAATTCAAAGTCATCTACATATGTGTATAAAATTGAACGTTAATAGCTATTTTGGTATTCTTTTACAAAATCGGTTATAAGCAAAAATGAATTTCTGTAATTACTGAGAGGCAAAGCCTGTTCGGTATCAAACACATCGTGGTAGAAATGGTAGTCGCCCATTAAATAAAAGAAAAAAGACTTTACTCCGTTTTCGGTAAAATAGTAATGATCGCTATTTTTTGCAACACCTCGCGGTGCTATTTTAGACAAATATTCCCCTTCCATATTTACCATTTGCAGTAGCTCAAACTCCTCTTTAAATAAAGTTGCATTAACTGCTGTAAGTCCTTTATCTCCGGTCCCCATCAAATCTAAATTAAGTAACAAGGCTATTTTTTTCAACGGAAACAATGGATTTTGGGTGTAATAATATGAGCCAAACAAGCCTGCTTCTTCACCCGAAAAAAACAAAAATGCTACATTGTATTTTGGTTTGTTTTCATTGTAGTAACGCATTAAATCTAATAACATAGCAACTCCGCTTGCATTATCGT
>JACFNJ010000243.1 GCA_019454865.1 Bacteroidia bacterium | reverse complement strand
TGCAATATTTGGTGCAGTTATATCTACTATCTTTACATGATTGTTTTGCAAATAAAATGTACCATTATCGTATTGAGCCGGAAAAGTAACCCAAACCCGTTGGTCGTTTAATAATGCATAATCGCTATCATTAAAGTGTCTATATGTTCCATCTGTACCATAAGTAACACCGGCAGTAGTTAATGGGTCGGGATTAAACACACGTGCTTTTACTGTTGTATCGGTAAAAAACAATCGTGTTTCTTTCTCAAATTCCACATTACCATTTTTATCCTTTAATTGCATTAAATAATCGGTTTGTGTTTTGCTTACCTGCTTCAGCACATTGCCTTGCACAACCCATACTGCATTTGGCAGTTGCTCGCTTGATTCAATTGTATAATCCTCAACATTTATTAATGAACTAAAACTTGATATAATTTCTCCCCCGGCATTTGTATTTACTTTTAATTGTGCTCCATAAACCGGAATATTATTAACGTATTGCTGATATGTAATGTGTTTACCTAACAAACCACTTTTGCTGTTTACTTGTTTTAAAGAAATCTTTCCTTGCAGTGCTGCACTTGTATTTTGTAAATCAAGTATAGCAGTTGTTTGTGTTGCATTTAGTTTAGTATCTGTTAAATTAATCAATCGCTCAGTTACACTTTGTTGTGCAAATACTTTATTTGTACTGAAACAAAGTAAGAAAATATATACTTTATAGTTTTTCATTTTTCTGTGATAAAAGTAATTTCAAATAATCGTTTTTCTTTAAGATAGGTTAAAAGTAAATCAGCTTTTGATTTTCTAATTTCAAATATACCGTTAAATTGATTTTCGTGATAATTTTGCTCAATAAGCTTTGCACCATATAGTTTATAGGCTTTATACACTTCGTTTTCATGCGTATAATCTCCACTAATTTTATAATATTCACATACAATTTTTTCAGTAACATCAGCTTTATTCAGTGCTTCATTTGCCGCTTCGCCATAAGCCGTAATTAAACCCGGAACACCCAATAATTTCCCACCAAAATAACGCACAACAATTACTAACGTATTTGTTAAATCTTTGCTAACTATACTGCGTAATATTGGTTTGCCTGCTGAGTTATTCGGCTCTCTGTCGTCATTACTTTTTTGTATTTGTTTTTGAGCTCCCAACACATAAGCATAACAATGATGTGCAGCTGCATGGTGTTCACTTTTAATTTTTTGCAATAGTTCCTTTACATCCTCTTCAGTATTTATTGGAAAAGCATAGCCAATAAATTTGCTTCCTTTATCTTTATACTCGCCTTGTGAAGCAGCTTGAATTGTGGTATAGGTATCGGTAAAAAGCATTATAAATATAATGATAATAAAAGAATTGAAACTACTGCCAAAATCAGTCCGATTATGTTTAATTTAGTTAATGTTTCCTTAAAAATTAATGTGCCAACCAAAGCAGAAACCATTACAATTGCAATATTATTAACAGGAAGCACAAAACTCGCTTCGGCAAAAGTTGTAAGTGCTTTTAGCAAAAAAAACATACAAAAGTAATTTGGTACTCCTAATGCTATCCCCCACCCGATACTTTTAATTTCAACACTTCGGTGAGTTTTAAGATTACGCAAAAACAAAATGATACTGCCAAATATAAATGCCGTAAGAAATGCAAACGACAATACATAACTTGTATCGAACTGTGGAATAAACTTCTCATTCAATGCGTTCATTACAGCATCTGTAAAACCACTACCTACAAATACAATTAAAGGTATTATCCACAACTTCGACTGATTTGTGGCGGTGTATTTACCTGTTTTGCTAATAAAATAAACAGCAATCATGGATAAAATTATTCCGGCAAGTTTGTAAAAACCAACTACTTCATTAAAAAACAAAACTGCAAACATTATCGGAATAGCAACCGATAATTTGGATGCCACCATTGTTATTGAAACCCCAATTTTTTGCGTAGAATAAGCAATTGTAGAAAACACACTGATGAATAAAAAACCTAACACTAATGTATAAACAAACCAATCTTGTTGCCAAAACAAAAGTGAATTTGCAGGTTTTTGTGATAAATAAAATCCTAAAAGTGCTGCAGTTATATAGTTTGTAACAATTGCCTCTAAAGTATTAACCTTAAACTTATCAAACAACTTAAAAAACACCACTGCTATTACCGAAGTAATAACGCTAAGAAATAAAAAAATCATTGAGGCAAAATAAAGCGTAAAACATCATTCTGCAACTGTTGACTAAAACATGTATTTCCGGAAATTAACGGAGCTTTCAATCCACTATGCAATTTCTTATTGGCTGTAAAAACTCTAGCCTCTTGCCATTGATTATCCTGAATAAATGCTTGCAACAATTGCGCACCTCCCTCTACTATTAGCGATTGAATTTTTAATTTTGTGCATTGAACCAATATTTGTTCAACAAGTGGTTTATTTCGTTGAATAGGAATACTACTAATTTCGCTTGATGTTGATACATCTTCATACATAATTTTATACGTTTTTGCTTCGGCATTAAAAACCCGTAATGAATTATCCAACCGATTGTTTAAATCCAACACCAATCGAATTGGATTTCTACCATGCCATTTTCTTGCTGTAAGTTGTGGGTTATCCATACGTGCTGTTTCGGTTCCTATTAATATAGCATCCTCTTCGGTTCGCCATTTATGGTTAAGTTGTTGTGCAATATTGCCGGTAAGTTGTTTCAGTTTTGCAAAATCCAATTCGTTGCATGTATGTTTATCCGGAGCTAAAAATCCATCCCTGCTTTCAGCCCATTTTAATATTACATAGGGTTTTTGGTGTTTCATTGCATGAAGAAATCTTCTATTCATCAAGGCGCAAGCATCAACCAACACTCCTGTTAGTACATCTACTCCTGCTTGTTTTAACATA
>JACFNJ010000242.1 GCA_019454865.1 Bacteroidia bacterium | reverse complement strand
CTTCTTCACTTAGTTGAAGTTGTGTAAATTCTATGCTATCGCCTGTGGTTTTTAATTGTCCTTCTGCTTTACTTAAAAAATCTTTAAACCCTGTTTCTTTTTCTTTTAAATAATGTAATTTTTGTGAGGCAAGGTTTTTATCGTTTTCCTTTGTACGCAATTTTTGCAATAATTCATTAAACTCGTATTGCATACTTTGTAAAGCTTTTTCTTTTTCAATTAAGCCCACCTTTTCTTGTTCCAATGCTGCTTCTTGTGTTGCAATTTGAGCATCAAACTGTGCTTTACGATTGGTTTCTGTATCTTGTTGTTCGTTTAATTCTTTGTAAGTAAGGTTAAAGCCTTCTAACGAAGCCTTAGCCAATTCTATAGCAATTTCTCTATACTCTTTTTTTATTTCGTAATATTTTTCGGCTTTTTTAGCTTGGCTTTCTAAGGTTTTTAATTGATTATTTATTTCAAATAATAAATCATCTATACGAGCTAAATCTTGTTCAGTTGCATCTAATTTATTTTTGGCTTCCTTCTTTCTTGTTTTATAAATGGTAATACCAGCAGCTTGTTCCAACATTTTTCTTCTGCTGTTGTCTTTGTCTTTAATAATATCATCTACCATTCCTAATTCAATAATTGCATAACTATCGTTGCTTACACCTGTGTCTAAAAATAAATTATGAATGTCTTTTAACCTGCACTGTACATCATTTAACCTGTATTCGCTATCACCATTTTTATAAAAACGTCTTGTAACAGTAACTGTAGAAAATTCGGTAGGTAATAAATTTCTTGTATTTTCAAAGGTTAAGCTTACTTCAGCTAAGCCACTTGCACTTCTTGTTTTAGAGCCATTAAAAACTAAGGCTTCTAAATTTTCACTTCTTAATGCAGATATTTTTTGTTCGCCAATAACCCATCTTATACTATCAATAATATTACTTTTACCACAGCCATTAGGACCAACAATTCCTGTAATTCCTTCATCAAAACTTACAATAGTTTTATCTGCAAAACTTTTGAAGCCTTTAATTTCTAAAGATTTTAATTTCATACTTTACTACACCATTTTAGTACCTGCGAACATAACTGATTTAAGTTGTTTGATAATACACTAAATATGCAGTGTGTATAATTAGTGAGAAAAAAAAGTAGAAATGTATTTTAAGCATCAAATCAATTACATCTTATTTATTATCAATTATATAAGTTTATTTATTTACTGTTTAAAACAAGATAAATTAAATAAAGTTACATTAACCTTTATCCCTTCTTTGTTCTATACTTGAAAATACCAAATCACTTAAAAATTCTACTAATTGACTTTCTTGTTTCTTTTTGCTAAAATCAGTTAAAGAAGAAATATTGTGCATAAAGAAATTTTGAAAATGAGCTACTTCTATTATTGTTGAAGCTAACGATTTGGGATATTTGTATGTAGGATTATACGCTAAAATAAAATCTCCAATTAAATTACATATATCTTGGTAGGGTTTAAAAAAGTGTTGCTTATTGTTCTCTACAACTTGTTTTGTTAAATACGATTTTGACGCTTCAGCTACTATTAGAGAATGTAATAAACTTTCATCAATATAGCTTGTTTGTTCATCATCTTCAATTGGTTTGGCTAATAAGGATATTACCTTACTAAGTCTATCTTTATTATTTTCTATATTATTGGTTATGAACTTTATATGAAAGGTTAACCAACTAAAATACCAAGAAGTTAAATAGATTAATAATTTATGTTTATTTTCAAAATAACGATAAACACCTGCTTCAGTTGAATGTATTTCTTCTGCCAATTTCTTAAATGTAAAATCTTCAAAACCCAATTGGTGAATCATTTGAACACTGTGTTTCAAAATTTTTCTTCCTAACTCAGTATCTTCTGGGTTACGAATAAATAAACCTTCATTTATTTGAACTTTAAATTGAAAAACCATATAGCAACTTATTTACATAAAAATTTATGCAAAAGTACTTGAAATAGTTTTACAATTATTTATGATAGTAATACTATTAATTAAAATATTTTTTATAATTTTGCAACTCTTAAGATTATCATTATACACTTTATGGATGTAATTATAGAATCGCTTAAACATCTTTTAAACCCTGACTGGATTATGAGTCATGGGGGCTTATATTTAGTATTACTGATTTTATTTATTGAAACTGGTATTATTATTGGCTTTTTTTTACCAGGCGATCCTCTATTATTTATTTCAGGCATGGTAATAGCATCTGTAAATGAAAATCATTATCCATTTGATAACCAATTACTCAACCTTCCTTTTTGGATTTAGGAAATCTAATGGACTTGAATGACGTAACGCAGCCGCCGCCGATCCCCTCCGGCACTCCCTCTGAACAAGAGCGCCAGTGGGCGATGTTTGCACACCTGTCGATTCTCATCGGCGGCATCTTGACCTCCGGTTGGGCGGGCAGCATCGGCTGCTTCATTGGGCCGCTGGTGATCTGGCAAATGAAGAAAGACGAAATGCCGTTTGTGACGGATCAGGCCAAGGAAGCGCTGAACTTCAGCATCACGATCGCAGCGATTATGCTGATCCTGACCATTCTGGGGGTGGTGACGTTGTTCATCGGCTTTATCGTCATCCTGCCGCTGATGGTGTTGATCGGCCTGGCTTCGCTGGTGTTCATCATCATGGCCTCGATCAAAGCCAAGGATGGTGTGGCGTATCGCTACCCGCTCACGGTGCGGTTGATCAAATAACGCCCACCCAAAAGTGGGGGCAAAAAGTGGGGTCAGAGTTGATTTTCGTCAATGGAAGTCGATTCTGGCCCCGTTTTCTCTTGGTCGCCATTTGTCATTCGATGATTCAAGGGATTAGCCTTTAGCGTACGTCTGGTGAAGTTTGATTCAAGTTTCAACCATCCTTTGGCACTCTTTTGAGGTTTCCGATGAAATGGTTCAAGGATCTCAC
>JACFNJ010000241.1 GCA_019454865.1 Bacteroidia bacterium | reverse complement strand
CTAAAAACTAAAGTTGTAAAAACAATAAAAATTATTGAAGATTGAATTCTTGTTCGAATTAATACAATTTGATTGGAATCTATCATCAATAGCTTCAAAATATTATTGCGAATCCATTGAATAAATTTAACGTTCGCAATTTTTCGCTGCTTTAACCATTGTGAGTTTAATGTTACAAACATTAATAATACAAGTATTAATACTACAGTACATCCGGTAAAAATAAATGAGAACAAACCAATGGTTTGACTTAAATGATTTTCAGACTTGCTAACAACTACAGTTAACAACTGTGGATTGGTATATAACAAATGGCTGAATTCATTCTCAGTAAAATATTTAAAATTTCCATCACTTTCACCCCATGTATTTATTATTGAATAAGCATAATCACCGTTTTGATAAACTAATTTTTTATCTTTATAAACAGCATAAGAATATTCATACTCTTTTTGCTTACCAAATGCATTTCCTTCGACTAAAATTTCATCAAAACGATTCTCGTTTTGAATAAGTCTTGGACGAAGCACAACATACAAATACCCCAATCTTGAGACACCATCACGTACTACAAATTTTCCTAAATAACCACGAATACTACCTGAGTTTTGCATGTAACGAAACTCTTCAGCAAAAGACTCTTTGGCTTGTTCATCATATAATTTGTTTACCTGTCTATAAGCTAATTCGTTTCTTTCCTTAAAATGATTTCCTTCGCCATCATAATCCAAGAGCTCAATATCAAAGCGACCTAAATAACCGGTGAAATAAAGTTGTTTAATCCGTTTTTCAAATTGCTTTTTAGATATAAACGGGCTTTTAAAATAATTTTTCACATACTCATCTTCCCGAATATGTTCAGCAACTCCACGTAAAAAATAATCATTTGTTATATCAGTTTGTGAAACCTGTTTTACTGCAAAAAGTTTACGGTTATTACTTTCTCTGATGGTATCCCAGGTTCGAATAAAATATGCGGTATAAGCAGAAATAAATACAATAACAATAAAGTACTGCTGAAAGCGATTGATACGGGATGTAAATAACTTAAAAAGAATAAATACTAAAGCTAAACCAATTATACCAATACTATTTTCGATATTAAAGTCGTTTTGCCAAAATATTAAACCAATTAATGGTATTAAGCATACAGCTATAGTTAAAATCAAAAAATCAGTACGCCCTTCATATTTTTTAATTGCACGAGATGTGTTCCTACAAATAAAATACACGGTAAGCAATTGGATAACACAAGCTAACAATGCAAATAAAGTAAAGATATTAATATTGTATATTTTTGAAATATCAAATGAAATCTGAGAATCAATTGCAATGCTTCGGATAGAGGCAAATACAATACTTGATGCTAACATACTAAGTATAATATTCCAAACTATTTCTATTAATGTACTTTTTCTTTTTATATAACGAGGATGATTTTTCCAGTTTTCTAGTATAAAGAAATACCAAAAAACTAAAATCGAATCAATTAATAAATCACCCAACGAGGGAAACCAAGCAGAAGATGCATAGATACTAGGGTCAAATAATTTTAAATTGTATAGAAAGTGAGGGACACTATATAGTGTATTGGAAACTCGAAGCCATAATATAACTATAAAATAGGTAATAGTTGTAGTTGTTGGTACAATACATATATAATGACGTAATAAGATATGACCAAGTACAACACAAAAAACAAGAACCGCCAATAACGCAAGCAACAAGCTGTACTTTGTGTTTTTATAAAGTGAGATAATTTGTATGTAAAAAAGCGGTTTACCCGTTATGGATACTACTTCGAAATATCTGTCATTAATTTTTTTGTTTACAACAATTGCTTCTTCAATAAAATCAAATTCGTTGTTAAAATTATTTTGAAGGTATTGGTTTCTGTATGAAAAATTTTGTTTAATTAAATATGTAAAACTATACATATAATTTCCTCGCTGTTGGCGATAAGCCAAATACCAACCATTTTTACCTTTAATAACAGTATTAGTGTGTTTATCGGGGAATTTTACTTGATTATTAGAAATTTCAGTAGTACTCCAATAAACTAATGTGTCGTTTTTATTAATAAAAAGATTAACATTATTTTCAGCAAGCAACTTGGAAATTGCTGTCCAGTTTCTAGTAAGATTATTTGTATCAGATATTAAATTACTTTGAACTAAATCAATAAACTTTAACTCTTTTGAACGAATTATTTGTTGTACTTTCTCAAATCCATTTTCAATCTGTGCATTGGTGTCTTCAATTTGTTTCTGTTCAAAAATACTTAGCACCGAGAGTAACAATACTCCAACAAAAAAAAGAATCCAATAAAGTTTAATGCCTTTTATCAAAGCTTATAATCGCTTGTTTTGTGTTAAGTAATTTTTTACATAATCAAACACACCATCTTCAATAGAAGTGAACGGTTTATCATATCCAATACTTAATAATTTGTTCATATTAGCTTCAGTAAAATATTGGTATTTATCGCGTATATCAATTGGTGTATCGATATAAGTAATGTTTGGTTGCATTTTAAGAGCTGTAAAAATACTACTTACTAAATCCTTAAATGTACGAGCCTTGCCACTTCCAAGATTATATATTCCACTGTTTTTACGATGATGCATTAAAAACATACATACATCTGTAATATCATTAACATATATGAAATCACGTAATTGTTCGCCATCTTTATATTTAGGGTTATGTGAGCGAAATAATTTTACACTGCCTGTTTTTGAAATCTGATTAAAAGCATGAAATACCACACTTGCCATTCTGCCCTTATGATACTCATTAGGACCATATACATTAAAAAACTTCAACCCAGCCCAAAAATATGGTTTGTTCTCCTGAGCTATAGCCCATTTATCAAAATCATTTTTTGATTTGCCATACAAATTTAGCGGTTGCAATAAATCCAATTTAGTTTCATCATCATCATAACCAACTTCACCATTACCATAAGTGGCAGCAGACGATGCATAAACCAAAGGCAA
>JACFNJ010000240.1 GCA_019454865.1 Bacteroidia bacterium | reverse complement strand
GTAATCAACCGGAGCGGCACCTCCTATTTTTTACACAAAGATACGGACGTTACCACGGATCGGCAAAGCGAATTGAATCAGAATATGTTGCTCCAAGTTCCGGCAAACTTACTTGAAATGACGTTCCGTCGGCAACGGGATTCAATCGAGAAATAAAATTGTTATTCGTGGTTGAGATAGTAAATGATTGATGATTCTTTACATCAGAAAATACTGATGATAAATTTCTCCAATAGTTATATTTTTCTCCTGATATAATACTTTGCGTTCCTTTAAAAATCTGATTAGAAGATGGTTGAAAATTTTTTGTTGCAGGTGCTGTATAACTTTGAAAATGATTTCCATTTTCCCAAATACTAACCGCCCCAACAGAAACATTAGAAGAATTTTTTTGATCAATAGTTGTTGCAACAACACTAGGCCCATAATGTGCTCTATAAATAGTATTTTGTGTTGTTGAAACAGAGGGTTGATTTCCATCAACAGGTGTTGTTGTACTGCCAACAGTTTTAGTCCATTGAAGAAAAGGATAAACTAAACCGTTAATGGTTTGATTCCATCCGAGAAGTGTGTGAGTACTGCCGGCATCCCATGATACAGTTTTTGAAGATACAGCATACTCAATTCCATCTATGTTGACTTTGCTACCCGGATCACTGATCGGATTTTGATAAATATCATAGAATATGTTTTGAACAGTAACCGAAACTTTCGGAGTCCAATAGACATAAATGTTTAAATTAATAAATGAGTTTGAACCTTCAGATGACTCATAGTTGCTGCGAATAAATATTGTTAGTGTCGTTTTTGCTGAAAGCGCTGCAACAATAGCATTCCAAAAAGGACTGCCTTGGGTAATGCTGAGTGGCTGGTTTGTATTGTATGTAATGTTGCTGTTATAAATAATATTGCTGGAATTGGTAAATTTCTTCCATCCAATTGTATCGGCGGTAATATTTCCATCTGCTAATTTTCCTATTGTTGCAGTCAAAGATTGGTTGTTTACACTGGAAAGCGCAATTTTAATATCATTGATAGTTGCATCAGAAGGAACTGTGCTATTAAAATCGAACGTTATTGTAGAACGATATTTTGAATCTTCATACCAATCAACTGGCGGATTTCCAATCCATTGGTGATGCCGGCTAAAACCAATATCGCCAATAGACGTAGATGGGTTCAGATAATAATAAGTTACGCGTCCGGTATTATTTTGACTTGGTCCGGTATAGTATTCCAATTTTGTTCTGCTGGCAACATTAAATGTATTTACAATCGGATACGTTTGTGCCTTTACGTCGGGCATTGTTAAAATTCCAAAAATGCTAAACAGAAAAAATATTTTAATTTTCCAAATAGAATTATGCATAACATCTCCTTTTTTTGAATTGCCTTATTTCCAACTACACAATAATCTCAACACATTTCCAAACAGTTTGCTCGAAAATGGTTAAAATGATATATTACTTGTGCAAATAGAAAGGCGCATGGTCTCGTGCGTGTATAACACAAAGCTGTATTCTGCACAACTCATGCAAAAGGGTGCCAACCTTAATCTAACTACTTGTAGCGGGGGGAGGTGTTACCGCACCTCTTTCCGCATTTTTTATAAGCGAGAGTGTTCCTTTCTATTAATTATCGTTTACCCATCACGAGTACGGCGTTTTGTGAATCGTATCCGCCGGCTACAACAAGATTCTCTTTCATAGCAACTTTACCAAACCCTCCGTTTCCGACATAGGTT
Organism: Bacteroidia bacterium; assembly: GCA_019454865.1. Lineage (GTDB taxonomy): Bacteria > Bacteroidota > Bacteroidia > UKL13-3 > UKL13-3 > UBA6183. The sequence continues at coordinate 1,280 of JACFNJ010000240.1, read as the reverse complement.
TGTTCACGGAAACTAAGCCAACTTACCCCATTCCAGTGTAAGCACTCGCCATAAGCACCAACAACAAAAACATCATTAACATCATTTCCGGTAATACCGGCAGTATAATAAGGCGTAATGTCTAACGGTTTGTTTTTCCACGTATTTTCATTTAAAGTGTTTTTTTCAAAAATTCCGTCGCCAACCACATAATAATGTTGGTCTGGCTTGAACCATACGCCTGAAAGTTCGTATTCGATAGAGTCAGATGATAATGTTGTAACAGAAGTTCCTTGAACGCGAAGGATAACACGATCAAACGGAAGATTTCTACTACCGACAGCTAAAATTTGTTGCTCTCCAGTTTTATCATTTGTTGCTCCGTAGATGTCGTGTAAATCTAATGTTGTACCGCTTTCTAACTTTTGCCAACTGCTGCCATTGTAGTGTGCAATTGCACCACTTCTCCCTACCGCATAAATATTATTACTTGAACTTCCCCAAAGTTTTTCTATTCGTTGTTCCTGAGATAAAATCGGTGTTTGAGGATTTCCGGGCCAATCTGCAAGCCAGTATGATTCTGTAACTTGTGTTCCGTTAAATCTGTGTACTCCTCCAGAAGCAAACCAAATATCCGTTGAACTAAATGCAATTATTCCTGTTGGTATTAGATATGTTGTATATGTTGGACTAACAAATACTGGTAAACGAAATAATTTCCATTCTATCCCGTCCCAATGAGCCGCTCCAAAAGGAAAGTTATGTCCACTACCGTCTTGCGCTATAGAATCCGAAAGTTGTATATCCCCTACAACCCAAATATCTGTATCGCTTAAAATTGCAACATCGTTAATAGAAGAACTACCGCCGCCACCCCACGTAAATGTTTGCCATGTAAAATTATGGCTTGTGGTATCAGGCAAATTTTTACCATTGTCTTTTGTCGGCGGTTCATCTTTGCAATCGGCATTAACAAAAAAGAGCAGTGCGCAAAAAGAGAACAGAATATATTTAGTCATTAGTAAATCCTTTATTGTAAAAAATTGATAAAACAAAATTTAACAACTTACTGCAAAACATTTGCGAAAAGGTCTCCAGCCTTAACATTCTTCTTTGTGTAATATCACCGCGAGATGTTCAGAGCATCGCGCTGTATTTTTTTTATAAAGTTTTGTTTTTCCTTTCTTATTGTTGTTTGCCAATAGTAACTACTGCTTGTGTTCCCTCAGGCATTCCCCGCCATCCAGCTCCAACGCTGCCATACGAAGGTTCTCCGAAATGCGGGCGATTCCTCGCAATAT
>JACFNJ010000239.1 GCA_019454865.1 Bacteroidia bacterium | reverse complement strand
AGAAACTGCAGGTGCTGAACTTATCAATTTAATCAAAGCAGATGGCTTGTGGATTGAGAAGTAACAAAATACCAAAAAAAAACTCGTGAATTTAAATCACGAGTTTTTTTTATACTTTATTGTTTAATTATCCTTGTGCTTGTTGTTGAAGGTATAATTTATAAGCAGCACGGATTCTTTGTTTACGGTTTTTAATACATTTCTTAGTGAAAGACTGGCGCTCACGCACTTCTTTAACAACTCCGGTTTTCTCAAACTTCTTTTTGAACTTTTTTAAAGCTCTATCCAAAGATTCGTTTTCTTTTACATTTACAAATATCATATTACTATACCTCCTTTCTTTTAAGTCTCTTTTTCTTAAAAGGTGTGCAAAAGTATGTTTTTTAATTAAACATACAAATATTTTAATCTTTTAAGATATTTCTGGCTATCACAAGTTTTTGTATTTCGCTTGTTCCCTCGCCTATTGTACAAAGTTTTGAGTCGCGGTAAAATTTCTCAACAGGAAAATCTTTGGTATATCCATAGCCGCCAAATATTTGAACAGCTTCAGTTGCTGCCCACACACAAACTTCAGATGCATAATATTTAGCCATTGCGCTTTCTGTTGTCATTGGTTTACCTTTCATTTTTAAATCAGCAGCTTGTAAGGTAAGTAACTCAGCCGCTTCAATGCGAGTAGCCATATCCGCTAATTTAAAACCAATTGCTTGAAAATTGGAAATTGGTTGTCCAAACTGATGTCTTTCTTTAGAATATTGCAATGCAGCTTCATAACTACCTTTGGCAATACCAAGGCTTAATGCTGCAATTGAAATTCTACCACCGTCTAACACTTTCATTGCTTGTTTAAACCCTTCACCAACTTTACCTAACACATTGGATTTAGGTACTCGGCAATCTTCAAATATCATCTCAGCGGTTTCACTAGCGCGCATACCTAACTTATTTTCTTTTTTTCCGCCTTTAAATCCTGGTGTTCCTCGCTCTACAACTATTGCTGTAATTCCATTACTATCTAAAAGTTCACCGGTTCTTACCAAAACTACTGCAACATCACCGGTAATTCCGTGTGTAATCCAATTTTTAGACCCATTAATAATATAATAATCGCCATCTTCTTTGGCTACACATTGCATGCGCATTGCATCACTTCCGGTATTTGCTTCGGTTAATCCCCATGCGCCAATCCACTCTCCAGTAGCCAATTTAGGTAACCATTTCTTTTTTTGCTCTTCGCTACCAAATTGAAGAATATGTCCGGTACACAACGAATTATGAGCAGCCATTGACAATCCAACTGAACTACATACTTTAGCTATTTCTTGTATAGCAGTTATGTACTCAAAATACCCTAAACCCGCTCCTCCATATTCTTCCGGCACTAAAACACCTAATAAACCTAACTTTCCCATTTCCTGCATTGTTGATTTAGGGAAAACTTGGGACTCATCCCACTCCATTACATACGGACGAATGTGCTTTTCGGCAAAATCTTTTGCCATTTGTGCAACCATCTTTTGATTTTCGGTTTGTTCAAAATTCAGTCCGTTTGATTGTTCAATAGTCATATTCTAAAATTTTAAAATTGCGCAAATATAGAAAAATAAAATAGAGGATAAAGCAAAAGAACTATTCAGTTACAGCTTTTTAATATGAATTATCTTTACCGGACAAGCCTCTGCGGCTTTTAAATTATCCTCCCACTCCAAATCGGGAACATTAATGGTATAAATCTCTTTCACTGATTTAGCACCAACTAAAGTGCATTTCCCATCTTTTCGTGAAATTGCCCAACGATACGGTGCTGCCTCAACACAGGCATTACAACCTATACATTTATTTCTGAACTGAGTAATTTGTATCATGCGGGTTGTTCTACCGGTACTTTTTTATACAACTTATCGGATGGACGTATTTTTTCAGACAATACAAATGATGCAATATCTCCTTTGGATGCTGAAGTTACTACTTTGTCATTTACTCTTATTTCATTCACTACCGCTTCAATGTATCCGGTAGTAGTACCGGTAATCATTATTTCATCACCAATTTGTAATGGATGTGCTTCGATTAAAAACTCAGCAACTCCAATTTTATCATAATATTTATGTCCTTTTCCTAAATAAATCTTTTTTGTTGTAGCCGATGAACCATATACATTACTCCATTCACCCATTTTTCTACCCAAATAATAACCATCCCAAAAGCCTCTGTTAAATACTGTAGCCAATTGTGTTTTCCAACTTTCAATTTTATCAGATGTATATGTGCCATTAGCAATTGCCTCTGCCGCCTCACGATAGCATTTAGTAACAATATAAACATAATCAGCAGAACGACCTCTACCCTCAATTTTTAAAACACTTACACCGGATGCTATCAACTTATCCAAAAAATCAATGGTACATAAATCCTTTGCTGACATTATGTATTCGTTGTCTATTTCCAATTCGTAGCCTTCTTCCTTGTCTGTAACAATATAGCTTCTTCTACAATTTTGAATACAAGCACCTCTATTTGCTGATGCATTATGTGTATGTAAACTCATGTAGCATTTGCCTGAAACTGCCATACACAAAGCCCCGTGCCCAAATATTTCGATACGTACTAAATTACCCGAAGGTCCTACAATATTCCTACGTTGAATTTCACGGGTAATGGCTGCTACTTGCTGTAATGTTAACTCGCGCGACATAACCATTACATCGGCATAATCCGCAAAAAACTCAATGGTTTCTATATTGGTAATATTGGTTTGTGTTGATATATGAACAGGCACTTTTTGTTTACGCCCATAATTCAATACTGCTAAATCACTTGCTATAATTGCTGTAATGCCTGCTGCCTTGGCTTCATCCACAATGTTTCGCATTAAGTTTAAATCATGGTCGTATATAATTGTGTTTAATGTTAAATATGATTTTACATTGTTGGATGAACAGGTTTCTGCTATCTTCTTTAAATCTTCCAAATAGAAATTATTTGTTGACCGTGCTCGCATATTCAACTGCTCAATACCAAAATATACAGAATCTGCACCGGCTTTTATGGC
>JACFNJ010000238.1 GCA_019454865.1 Bacteroidia bacterium | reverse complement strand
CAGATTGTTTGCCGCTAAGACCGGAAACAATTGGTCTGTCTTTAAATATTCAGTGGTTCCAGCAGTTGATATATAGGTAAGCTGTTTACCCTGAGCCATCAATTCAGGGTTATTAAAATTCTCAATAAGAACACCACTGTCAACACCGTATATAAACAGCAATGCTCCAAGAATAACAATAATAAAGTTAACAGGAATCAGCATTGCGCTCATCCAAAATATATTCTTCTTCGCATCTTTAAGGTTTTTACAAGTTAGATTTTTTTGCATCATATCTTGATCTAAACCGGTCATTGTTATTGCAATGAACATCCCGCCTAAAAAATGCTTCCAGAAGTAATTTTTTTGGCCTGAATCCCAAATGAAAATTTTAGAATAATGGCTTGATTGAATCTTATTCCAAACCGAAATATCTTCAATTGATCCTATCTGTTGCCAAAGAAAAATAATAGAGACTCCAAGCGCTATAAGCATTAAAGCTGTTTGTAAAGTGTCAGTATAAACAATTGTTTTTATTCCGCCTTTGAATGAGTAGAGCCAAATAAGAGCAATGGTTACAAAAACCGTAAATTCAAATGGAAGATTCAGTTTGTCAAAAATAAAAGTCTGTAAAACAACCGCGGCTATAAAGAGTCGAAGTGCAGAACCAATTGAACGTGAAATCAAAAAGTAGAAGGCACCGGTTTTATAAGCTGTATTACCAAAACGACTTTGCAAATACGTGTAAATCGAAGTTAAATTTAATTTGTAATATACAGGTAGTAAAACATGCGCAATAACTTGATAGCCTATAAAGTAACCAAAAACCATCTGCATATAAGAAAAGCTTTCTTTACCTACTGCGCCGGGTATTGATAAAAATGTAACTCCCGAAAGCGATGCGCCAATCATACCAAAGGCGACCAAAAACCAAGGTGAACTTCTATTACCTCTGAAAAATGTGCTATTGTCGCCATTGCCTTCGGTTAACTTTCCAATTATAATAAGCAATAAAAAATAACCAATTAATATAATTGGAAAAAGTAGAGTGTGTTGAATCATTAAAATAGACTTTTTTTAATTATGGTAATCAGCCAATTAATTTGATTCTAAGGCAAATGTAACTATTCGTAAACCAGCGGATACACTTTACTTATACCAGTAAATTGTGAGTTCAACGTCTTTTTGCTAAAATGAAGTATTGTTGGTCGTTTCAAATCTTCGAGAGTTTGATAGCCCTTACCTGTGTTAACCCAATGTTTTGTCTGAATTACCTTGCTTTCAATATGGCTAAATACCGGTTTTTGATTATTAACAATATACTTAATAATTAAATTAATTTTATTAAAATCTTGTTCAGTTATTGGTTCAATATAATTATATTTAACAATAATTGAATTTTTGGTTACAATTATATCTTTTAACAAAGCAGCAATACGTGATTCACCCCCATATGCAATTTTACCGAACCACGTAAACAATAATGTTTTAATTTCACCATCTTCATTTAGTGAGTATACGCTATTTACAATATAACCATCATCATAACCACAACAGAATAAGTGTTCATACCTAATTATAAGAACACTTGTGCCGAAAACATCATCAAATTGTTGGTCTTCAATCAATGAAAGTTCATCTTTTGGTTGGGCTAATTTAAAATGTTGAATAATTCTTTGGTTTTTAGTTGATAATACAATAACCTCTGAATTTGTTTGAAGAAAGCTATAGCTCGGAATATTCCATTCTTCAAATGAATCAGGATAGTTATTGATTCCGTAAATCATACCATTACGTTTAATAGTGTTAACAATAACATCGCTACTTGAGACAAATCCTTCTTGGTTTTCAAATCTTACATGATACCAAAAAATATGGTTTTTAACACTTGAATCATTAAAAGCTGTATTGATAGATTCAATTGTTTCAGCAAAGCCAATCGATGAAAGAATTTTAGAATTAGTATCTGGAAGCTCATAAATTTTAGTATCAGTTTTAATTGAAGTTAGATTTGATTTGTAAGTTTGAAATTTAAAAATATGTAACGAATCTGCAGAAAGACCACCGACAACTAACTGTTTCTTAACATACCCGCCAAAGATATAGCCAGTTGTTGTACCGAATTTGATTTTTAACCAGGTTGCATAAATATTATCGATCTTGTTAATTAGGCCGGTATCTTCGATGACCTCAACATGAGTTCCTTTTTTCAATGTGCCGATAATTTGTGATGTAGAATTTGGCTCTTGCCGAACGTTAAGTGCGGTAGCATCAATACTATAGTAAGGTTCATTATTTGCAGATACTGCGTTGAAACCAGTAAATAGAGTTAATAGTAAAATAAACTTTTTCATATTGGGGTTGCATATTGGTGATTTTATTCAAAAATTGGTTACAATCGTAATTATTCAAGCCGAATTTTAGAAATAGTGTAACATTGAGTGTGCAATCATAAATATGATTCTAAGGCAAATATAACTATTCGTAAACCGTAACCACTTATTCTTAGCATCTAGCCTGTTTTGCTTATTTGAACCTTCCGTGAATTTCGTGGCAAAAAACGAACCACAGATACACACTGGTAGTCTTGACCGATATTTTTGTGTTTCACAATAGTCGATAGTAAATTTAGGAACCAAAGTTCGTCAGGTCTCAGTGACTAACAAAAAAAATAGGGATCGGTTATAAACAAAGCTGATTCATAAAATCGTAATACAGTATGCAACATAATAAAATTATTAGAACATTGCGCCGGTTATCGTTTAAAGCTTAATTATCTGTGTGAATCTGTGGCCTGCACCTTCTGTGTTTTTCGTGGCTCAAAACAATTAATTCTTTAAGCTTGGGTTAGCCACAGAAGGCACGGAAGTTACAGAAAACTAAGAACAACTTGGTGAACGATACAAGTCGAGAAAACACTTAACGACATAATAAACCACAAAACACAAAAGGCACAAAAAAGCATTTCGTAAGTTTTGTGGCAGAAAATAAAACATAGATGATCATAGATTGGCACAGATAGTCTTGATCAATATTTATGTGCCTTTTTCGTCTAAATTCAAAAATTTTTCATACTAAATGGC
>JACFNJ010000002.1 GCA_019454865.1 Bacteroidia bacterium | reverse complement strand
AATTTACCATTACACCATTACCTCTTGGATAACGAATACTAAACGGACCTGCATTTTTATCTAACGATGCAGTGTACATCATGTCTCTTAAATCCTCCTCGTTTAATGGTGCAGCAACCGTAATGTTAGGAACGCAACGCATAAATGGAATATCCAACATGCCATGATGTGTTTGTCCGTCAGCTCCGGCTACTCCGGCTCTATCCATACAAAAAACAACATGTAAATTTTGTAACGCTACATCGTGCACTACTTGATCATAAGCACGCTGCATAAATGAGGAATAAATATTACAGAAAGGAACCAACCCTTGTGCTGCTAATCCTGCACTAAATGTAACTGCATGTTGCTCAGCAATACCTACATCAAATGTACGTTTAGGCATGGCTTCCATCATTATATTCATTGATGAACCGGAAGGCATTGCCGGTGTAATGCCAACAATTTTTTCGTTTTTCTCAGCCAATTCAACTAAGGTGTGTCCAAACACATCTTGAAACTTTGGAGGCTGTGGTTGCGATGGTGGATTTTTATAAATTTCACCGGTAACTTTATCAAACAATCCCGGTGCATGCCATTTGGTTTGATTTTTTTCGGCAAGTGGAAATCCTTTACCTTTTACTGTAACACAATGCAACAGTTTAGGTCCGGGTATTTTTTTCAAATCTTCCAATACCTTTACCAAATGGTTTACATCGTGTCCATCAATTGGGCCAAAATATCTAAACTTTAATGACTCAAAAAGATTGCTGTGTTTTAATAATCCACCTTTTACCGTATCTAATACTTTTGAAATTATATCTTGTGACAACTGACCTACTTTAGCAAATCTGTCTAAAGCTTTCCATATATCATCTTTAAATCTATTGTAAGTTGGCGATGTGGTAATATCAGTTAAGTACTCTTTTAATGCGCCTACATTAGGGTCAATACTCATGCAATTATCATTAAGTACTACTATCAAATTGCTATCTTCAACACCTGCATGATTTAAGCCTTCAAATGCTAACCCTGCTGTCATTGCTCCATCACCTATAATTGCAATGTGTTGTCTGTCTTTTTCACCTTTTAAGCGGCTTGCTACAGCCATTCCAAGTGCTGCTGAAATTGAAGTGGAAGAATGGCCAACACCAAACGTATCGTATTCGCTTTCGCTTCGTTTAGGAAAACCACTAATACCTTTATACACTCTATTGGTATGAAATACACTTCTTCTTCCGGTAAGTATTTTATGTCCGTATGCCTGATGCCCTACATCCCATACCAATTGGTCGTATGGAGTGTTAAACACATAATGCAACGCTACAGTAAGTTCTACTACTCCTAAACTGGAAGCAAAATGTCCTCCATTTATCGAAACGGTATCAATTATATATTGCCTTAAGTCTTCACATACCTTTACTAAATCATGCTCATTCACCTTACGTAAATCGGCAGGATAGATGATTGGTTCAAGGTATTTACCTGGTTTTATTTCCATCATAATATTGTAAAACAGTTGTATAAATTTATGATATACAATTTACTATTTAATTTTAGATACTAAATTAATGGGTAAAAATACCGTTTTTACAATAAACAATAAAGACTTTTTTAATTTTTAATAAATAAAGAAGTTTAAGTTAGTAGTGTTTCTTAAAATTTTACTGTAGATACCATTAAGTCTTCGCGAGTAGGTACAACCAATACCGGAACTGGTGAATTGTTAACCATCTGCTGAGCAAATTTACCTAAGAAAAACGAACCAATTTGGGGCTCTTGTTCTGTCATAATTACTATTAAATCTGCATTTATTTTCTCGGCATAAGCAATGGTAACATTTGTAATATTTCCGCCCAATTGGGTTTCTGAGGTTGAAACAATACCACTATCGGTTATGCTATCAATAGCTTGACGTATGTAATTCCTTACGGCATATTCAGCTTCTTTGTCTTTACTTGTAGAAACCCCTAATACATGTATGCTTGCTTTTAATCTATTTGCAAGGCTTATTGCTGTAGGTATTTTTTGTCTGGATTCAAACGAAGTATCTAACGGTAAAACAATTTTTTTAAAATCAACACTTCGGCAACCATAACGTATCGTTAATACAGGGCATTTGGATGAACTTACTACTTTGTAGGTATTACTGCCTAACCAGAACTCTTGAAACCCTGTTGCCCCATGTGTTCCCATCACTATTAAGTTTGCATCAATATCTAATGCTTTAGCTAAAATATTTTTATATACACTACCGCTACCCTCACTAAAAGTATGAGGCAAGTCGTTCAAAATGTTTTTAGCTTTAGTACGTATTTCGTCTGTAGAGGAAGAGTTTTCACTTACATGATGAACATAAAGTGAAGCATTAAAAGCCTTAGCAATGTTTTGAGCAGCTTGAAGTGCTACCTCTGAGTAACTACTGTTATCAACAGGTACCAGAATTTTTGATATTGACCCCATAACTTAATTATTTAACTTTTACCAAGTTAGGGATTAAAATCGAAATTACCAAATTACATCCCTTTAAATTCAGGCTTTCGCTTTTCATTAAATGCAGCAACACCCTCTTTGTAATCATTACTTCTACCGGCAATTTCTTGGCAGTAGGCTTCGTATTGCAACATTTCATCTAGGCTTGAATGTGATGATTTGTTTAACATTTTTTTCATCATCCCAATTGCTTTGGTAGGTGCTTTAGCGTAGTATTCAGTAAATTTATTTAATTCATCATCCAATTTATCCAGTGCCACTACTCTATTTATTATTCCCCACTCAAATGCTTGCTGAGCAGTTAATTTACTGCCCATTGTAGATAACTCAAAAGCACGTGCTGAGCCAACTAAACGCGGTAAAAAATAACTCGAGCCGGAATCTAATACCAACCCTACATTTACAAAAACTTCAATTAATGCTGCGTTTTCAGATGCAATTATCATATCACAAGCCAATGCCAAGCTGCATCCGGCACCTGCCGCAACTCCATTCAACCTGCACAATACCGGAATTGGTAATTCGCGAATTGCTTTTATCATAGGGTTATAACGATTGTATAAACTATCACTCAATGATCGATTCTTGGAACCGGAAATAGCTTTTAAATCTTGTCCGCTGCAAAATGCTTTCCCTGCACCCGTAATTACCAATACGCGGGCAGTATTTTCTTTTTGAATGTGCTTTAAAACTGCCATCACATCAAAACTTAATTGATCATTAAAAGCATTAAATACATCCGGACGATTTAATGTTAAAGTGGCTATGCCATTGTTTTGTTCAAATAAAACGGTTTCGTATTGCATGTGTTTTTATTTATTAAATAGTTGTGAAAATACTTGCCTGGTTTCAGGTGTAGCAAGTTCATGTTTTTTTGGCAAAATAAATATTCGTTTGTTTTTAATTTTTTTCATAAATGTTAGTGCACTTCGTGATGGAGTAATATTATCGGATTTACCAACTATCAATATCGTTGTAATATTATGCAGGTTTAATAAATTACTAAAAGAACGCAAATTTGTTTTTAGTTTTCGTTGAGCAAACCAAGTTTTATACACCTTCTCAATTCTGTTTTTCCGTCCTACAAATTTACTTGTAAAAACATAAATACTTCTGTTTAATATTTTTAATTGATGTAGGCGTTTTACCCAATTTTGCAGTGCTTGCGGGTGCTTAACAAAATATTGAAAGAGAGATAGCCCAACGGGATTATTTACCGTAAAACTTAAAAAACGGTTGAAAATTTTAGTAGGTGGAGAGAGTAAAATAAAATAATCAATTTTATGAGGGAAATTTCGAACCAATGCACGAGCTAAACGAGCTCCCATACTATACGAACAAACGGAAAATCTTTTGTTCAAAATATTTTCTTGCAATGCAATTCCTTCCAAAATTTCTTTCATGTGCTTATCAGTAAAATCAAATGTTTCGTTCCATTTACTGCCGCCATGTTCAAAAAAATCAATTGCAATGATTGTAAAATACTCTCCCAATACATCTTCAAAATATGCAAATTCAGCTCCGGTTTGGTTATAACCATGAAAAGCTACTAATGTATTTGTGCCTTTTCCATACCGATGGTATGTAATTACGGACTGGAGATAATTAAATGTTTTTGGTTCAATCATTTTTTACAAAAAAACAGAATAGCAAGAAGATTTTTATATTTACGCCATGACAAAAACTACATTATCAAAAGTAATAGAATTCATTACAAATGATATTTGGTATGTAAAATTAGAAAAGTTTCCGAAATGGCAACGAAATGGGATACGATTACTTCGTATTAGTATATTAGCTGTTAAGGATTACTCCAGAAAAAAACTCGGACTTCGTGCATCTGCTTTAACATTATATACTTTAATGTCTATCGTTCCGGTTTTTGCTATGGTATTTGGTATTGCGCATGGCTTTGGGTTAGAAACCTATCTTGACAAACAATTGCGCGAATGGTTCAGTTCACAACCCATGATTCTTGAAAATGTAATTAATTACACACACAATTTATTGGGAAGTACTAAGGGCGGTATAGTAGCCGGATTCGGGTTTTTATTATTACTGTGGAGTGTTGTGCAGGTGTTAAGTAATATAGAAGACACTTTTAATTCAATATGGTATGTAACCGTATCTCGAACATGGGCACGTAAGTTTACCGACTATCTATCCATTATGTTACTTTCACCTATTCTTATTATTATTTCGGGTGCAGCCAATATTTTTATAACCACTCAAGTACAAAACATCGTTACCAAATTAAGTTTTTTGGGGACATTTGTTACTGAGTCCATAATTATTTCCTTACAAGTATTACCATATATTACAACCAGCCTTTTGTTTACATTCTTATACTTAGTAATGCCCAACATACGTGTAAAACCTAAGGCTGCAATTGTATCAGGAATTATTGCAGGTAGTGTGTTTCAAATTTTTCAGTGGGGATATATTGCATTTCAAGTGGGTGTATCGCGGTACAATGCTATTTACGGTAGTTTTGCTTCAATTCCATTATTTATAACCTGGCTACAATTCAGTTGGATGATTGTATTGATAGGTGCAGAAATTTCATATAGTGTACAGAATATAGCAACATTTCAGGCTGAACAACAGAATGAAAACATAAGTCATAAAATGCGTATGTTATATAGCATTTACATTTTACATTATATAGCCAAATGTTTTAAAAATGCTACCCCTCCACCGGATATTGACAAAATAGCAACCCGCCTTCAACTACCGGCAAGCCTTTGCAAACAGCTTTTAACTGTAATGCAAAAATGTAACTTAGTTGTAAAAACATCCGAGCAAGAAAAAAACAAAGAAAATTGTTATGTACCGGCAGTAGATATTAGCAAACTCACGTTAAGTTTTATCATCAACCGATTGGAAAGTATGGGTGAGCTAAAAAAACATGAAAGTGAAATATTACACCAAATAAAAATCAATTACATAAAGTTAGAAGAAGCAATGGAGCTTTCTAATGCTAATAAAAACATTCTGGATTTTTAAAAAGTTATGTATAGCATTACTCCCGAAATGGTTTTAGAGGCATACAAAATTGGAGTATTTCCAATGGCAGATGAAATGGGTAACAATGAAATATACTGGGTTGAACCGGAGTATAGAGGAATAATCCCATTGGAAAAGTTCAAGGTAAGTAAATCACTTAAACAAACATTAAAAAGTGGTAAATACTATGTAACAATAAACCATGATTTTGAACTTGTAATGCGTAACTGCGCTAACCGTGAAAGCACTTGGATAAGCGAAGAAATTATTGAAATATATTATAATTTGTACGAAATGGGTTACGCATTTAGCTTTGAAACACGCGATAGCAACCATTGCTTGGTAGGCGGGCTTTATGGTGTAGCATTAGGCAAAGCTTTTTTTGGCGAAAGCATGTTTAGTTTAAAAACCGATGCAAGTAAAGTGGCACTTTATGTTTTGGTAAATTGGATGCAAGAAAACAACATGACATTATTGGATACTCAATATATTTCTGACCACCTAAAAACATTAGGAGCAATTGAAATAACCCGTGAAGCATACAAACAACTACTACACAAAGCACTTTTTGAATAACTTAAACAATTGAACTTGCTTACTTGTTAATATCTTTTTAACGCAATCGCTTATTTTTTTATTTTCTTTACACACCAAAATTTTCAACTCTAATCGCTTATTTTATACATGGAAGAGCAATCCAAAAAATCAAGAGATATTTATTACATCATCGTAATACTTATCCTACTTTCATTAAATGGTGTTTTTGTTTATAATTATTTCACTACCGATAAAAAATTAGTTCAAACCGAAGAAACATTATTTGCTACGGATTCTGCTAAGGCTGAATTAGAGAAAGTACTCAATGAAACGCAATCGTCATTAGAACTTTATAAAGGAAAAAACAGTGAATTGGATGCTTTTTTAAAAGAAAAGAACGACTCAATACAAGAATTTGCAGATAGAATTGATCATTTACTTAGAAACAATAGACTTACAAAAGCACAATTAGAAAAAGCTACTGAAGAGATAGACCAATTAAGATATTACAAACGAAAATACCTCAATCAAATTGATTCTTTATCCAATAGAATTGATTTTTTAAATAAAGAAAACAACCAACTAAGAGGCACTGTAGATAAAGAAAAACGAAAAAACGAAAATTTATCAATGGAAAACATTCGCCTTAGTAACAAGGTTGCAATTGGTTCAAAACTAAATGCCGAACAAATTTTTGTTACCGGGGTAAAAACCCGAAGCAATGGGAAAGAACGAGAAACCAATCGGGTAAACCAATTGGAAAAATTAAAAATTTCGTTTCGCATTGATGAAAACTATGTTAATGACCAAGGCACAAAAACAATATTTATAAAAGTAATAGGACCGGATGGTGCAACCCTTTATAACGAAGCAGCTGGTTCGGGGTCATTCACTTTTCAAGGACAAGAATCGCTTTATTCCACAAAGCAAGAAATTGAATTTGAACAAAAAGCAATGGATGTAAAACTTTACTGGTCGCGTGGTACTACTTTTGGTAAAGGAATATACAAGGTAGAGTTATATGTAGATGGTTTTGTAATTGGCGAATCAACCTTTGAATTAAAATAACTTAAATATGAAAAAGCTAAATCTTACTGACTGTATAATGCTAATTTCAGGCAGTATGATTGGCTCGGGCATATTTATTGTTCCTGCAACAATGGCACTTGAGTTGCAGTCGCCTATTTTACTAATTTTAGCTTGGATTGTAACTGCACTGCTTACCGTTTTTGCTGCATTAAGTTATGGTGAGTTAGCTGCTTTAATGCCCAAAGCGGGTGGTCAGTATGTATATTTACGCGAAGCATATAACAAACTAATCGGATTTTTATACGGCTGGACTTTATTTACAGTTATTCAAACAGGAACTATTGCTGCCGTAGCTGTAGCTTTTGCTAATTATACCGGTGTTTTTTTCCCATCCATAGCTGATTCTGAAATTATTTTTCAATTTGGTGTATTTTCTATCAGTACTAAACAAGTTTTAGCTATTGCAGTTGTATGGATTTTATCTTGGGTAAATTTCCGTGGGCTTCAAATAGGCGCATTGGTTCAAAATTTTTTCACATTCACCAAAATCGGTGCATTAGTAGTAATGATACTTGCCGGACTTTATTTTATACTAACCAACCAACCCAAACAAATAGAGTGGAGTCTGCCATCAACCTTTAACTATAGTGCATTACCTACAATTTTTGGAGCAGCATTAGTAGGAAGTATTTTTAGTAGTGATGCATGGAATAACGTAACATTTACCGGAAGTGAAATTGAAAACCCAAAACGTGTACTTCCGCTTTCCTTGTTTATTGGTACACTTGGTGTATTGTTAATCTATATTTTTATTAATTACATTTACCTTTATTGCTTGTCGTACGATGCAATAGCCACAGCCAAAGATAGCAGAGTAGGCACATTACTTTTAAATACAATTTTTGGAAATATTGGTATGTGGATTATGGCTGCATTAATAATGGTAAGTACATTTGGTTGCATTAATGGCTTAACACTAAGTGGAGCGCGTGTATATTATGCAATGGCATTGGATGGTTTGTTTTTTAAAAAAGCATCAGTATTAAATAAAAATGAAGTACCTCAGTTTTCACTTATTATACAAGCAATCTGGACTAGCATACTTGCACTTAGTGGAGGATATAACCAATTGTTGGATTACGTTGTAATAGCAGTAATGCTTTTTTATATACTAACAGTAGCCGGTGTAATTATTTTACGTAAGAAACAACCCAATACCGAACGACCATACAAAGTTTGGGGATATCCTGTTATTCCAATACTATATATTTTAATGGCATTATTTGTATGCATAAGTTTACTTATTGAAAAACCCGGTATATTAATAGTACTATTGGGTATTCCTATTTATTACTTAATAATAAAAAGTACTTCAAAAAATTAGAATTTAACAGCAACACCTACCATTATATGTCGTTGCTCCATATAGCGTGACGGATTTAATGGAAGTGGACCGGTAACACCTAAGCGAGGGTCTCTGTATCTTGAATCAACCCATGAATCCGGAACATTATCTCCAAGTTCATAAGCTCTTCCGGTTACAGGATTTATTATAGTTGCGTTTTTATTGTTAAAAATATTTGTAACCTGAATACTAAAATTAATTTGCCTGCCTGCAATATTCCACCAGCGTGTAAACGTTACATCTGTCCAAAACCAATATTGCCCAATTTTTTCCCATTTCGCATCCGGATTTGGGTCTTGTACATAAATAGGTCTTCCGGTATTTACATCATTTCTATCAAACACATAAGGTGTATATCGAATACCACTGCGTAAGTTTGTTTCTACATAAAAACTCATTTTATTCAACCATTTCTTATTAAATAATCCGGTTTTTGTATCTATTTTAAAAATATGGTTTGTTTTGAAATTATGCGGTACATCCCATGGTAGATAAAATTCTTTTGTATCCTCAGTTGCTCCTGTAGCTAAAAGCTCTTTTAATTTATCATTAGCACTTGCACTTTGTCCGGTTGTAACCTGATAGGTATAAGAAAGCTGACCATTATACCAATTACCTATTCGTTTAATATAACCAAACTCCACACCTCTGCTTCGTGCATAATCACTGTTAATGCGCATAGTTCGGGCTACTTCCCTTCCGGTTGCATCTTTAATAAATACGCTTGTTGTAGTTATAAAATCATATTTATCTTTCCAAAATGCTGAAATAGTAAAAGCATCGTTGCTGGTAATTTGTGTTTTTAATCCTATCTCATAACTAATGTCCACTTCAGGGTTTAAGTCGGGATTTCCTACATTAGCAATTGTTGAACGATCTTGATAAAACGGATC
Source organism: Bacteroidia bacterium (assembly GCA_019454865.1). Taxonomy (GTDB): domain Bacteria; phylum Bacteroidota; class Bacteroidia; order UKL13-3; family UKL13-3; genus UBA6183. Next base: position 20,129 of record JACFNJ010000002.1, on the reverse strand, counting down.
TAACCCCGGATAAATGTAAGAAGGGTGTGGTAATATTGTGTTGTGTCCATAATTGAAATACAACATTTGATTTTCACGAATTGGGAAAGATGCTGCAATTTTGGGTAAAAACCGGAACTTGTAGCGTAAATCGCCTATTTGGGTTGAATTTTTTAGATACGAATCGCGAATCTCTTGGCGTATTGGAGCATTTTTATTTTCGATAGCATCATCTACAAACTTTCCGGGAGCCCAATATTCAAAACGTCCGCCAACAGTTGCAATCAATCCTTTGTATTTAATTTGGTCGGTAATAAAAAACCCTCCACGCTGTGGGCTTACTTTCCATATATCACTTTGCTGCCCTAAACGAAACGTTTGCGATTCACCTCCTCCGGCTAATGGTAGCGGAGCTCCTACCCATGGACGTATAATATCTATCCATTGCATTTCTTGCATCTTCATCTCAAAGCCAAAGGTCAATTTATTCAATGAATTTTTTGATATCAAATTGCCTTGTGCCTTTACGGAATACTCTTCAAAGTAATGAGAGTGCCAAAGTGTAGCTATACCTCCGTTATTATAAAACCCTGACGAAAGATTAATAAATACGATGGAATCATTTGGATTAAAATAGGTAACAGGAAATTGGTTAATTGATGCCGGATCCAACACTTGGTTCACACTACTTGGGCGCCATGGTCGCCCATTTGCGTCAGCTTGTAACTTTACAAAAAATCTTGAAGCAAGTATGTTGTATGAAAATCGTTTGCTAATACCTTGTTTCCAATCTACCGATACCATATTTGCATCATGCGTATAAGTATTGGCATTATCCATTTGCTGGCTAAAATTATATTGGTAACCTGGCTGAAAAGGCAAATCATTGCCAAATATGCGCAACATATTTACATCCTGATTTATTGTTATTGATCGTAAACCGGAAACTGTAATGTTTTTTGCATTCTTAAAATTATAACTCAACTTACCAAATACATTCCAGCGGTTATCCTGAAAGGGCGAAAACAAGCGACTATCGCCCCATCCTTTCTGCGGAAAATTGTAAGATATAACTTGATTAGCCGGATTTTTATAGTATTCATCCGTAAAAGCTGCACGAAATGATGTAGAAAATTTTAACCGATTATCGAATATTTTTTTTAACAATGGACCACCAACATTTATTTCCGTTACACTACTGTTCCAACAATCTAAGCGGGATGAGTTAAATCCAAAATTATCTCGTTTATGGTTTATACCAAACTCCAGTTTATCACCACCGTTTCGAGTTTTAGTATTTACTACACCTGCGGTTGCATCACCAATTTCAGCGCCTATACCTCCGGTAGTTATTTCTATATCGCCTACAGCATTACTACCTAGGTCTAATCCAAATCCGGTTCCTGCTAATGGATCAGTAACTTTTACACCATCAACATATACTCCGGTTTCATACGTTCTGCCACCTCTTATACTTACACCTGCTGGTGAATTTACAACACCGGGTTGTGTATTTATAATACTTTGTAATTGTCTTGCCGGTGCTAATTCAATAGCTTCTTTCGAAATAGTATTTACAGATGATGCCTTATCTACATCTATCAATGGTTTTTTCCCTACAATTATTACATCTTCGGTAGTTACAGTTGCAGGTTGTAATAAAATATTTACTTCTTTGGATTCGCCTGCTTTTACCTTTATGCCTGTAAGTACCGTTTTGCTATACCCAATGTAAGAAACTTCCAATGCGTATTCACCTGCTCGAACATTTTTTATAGTAAATTTTCCATTAACATCAGTTGCTGCGCCAAATGAAGTTCCTTTTATTAATACGCTTACTCCTATTAATTCAGAATTGTCTTTTTTATCTTTAACTGTTCCTGTAATTATTCCGGTATTAGTTTGTGCACTTGTTGTATTTAGTAACACAACAATCAAAATAAAGTGTAAAAGGTACTTCATCCGAAACTTGGGCTTATTTTATTCAACAAATAAAAATAATTTGACTGAAATATATTGAACGAATTACTTTTTACACTTAAATATTTATTGCAGCATTTCTTATAGGCAAATTCCAATCGAATTTGTCCTCTGCATTTCCGGTTTGTATTGCATTTAATTGCTTGTATAAAAAGTTACTAACCTCTCTGGTATTAACATCAGGCAAGTTATAATCTATTCCATTGTGATTAAAGGTAGCAATTTTTGCAACAATAGCAGCTGTGCCTGTTCCAAAAGCATCATTTAACAATCCGTTTTTATGTGCCTCAATTATTTCGTCAATACTTACTTTTCTTTCTTCAACTTCATACCCTTCTGACTTTAGTAATTTTATACAGCTATCGCGGGTAATACCTGCTAAAATAGTTCCGTCTAAATTTGGTGTAATTACCTTCTTTCCTATTACAAAAAACACATTCATGGTTCCGCTTTCTTCAACGTATTTGTGTTCATTTCCATCCGTCCAAATTATTTGGTCAAACCCTTTATTATTTGCTTCGGTAGTGGGTAACATGCTTATTGCATAGTTTCCGGCAGCTTTTACATTTCCTACTCCACCATTAAATGCACGTACATATTTTTGCTCAACTAATACACGTAATGGTTTAGGGTAATATGCATTTACCGGACAAGTAAATATAACAAACTTAAACTTTAAGGCTGTTCTTACACCTACATAATTATCGGCAGCAAACATAAACGGACGAATATAAAGTGCACTTCCCGGAAGTGTAGGAATCCATTGCTTATCTATCTCAACTAACTTACTCAATCCATCCATAAAAATATCAGCAGGTAGTTCAGCCATTCCCATACGTTTGGCACTTAAATTTAATCGTTTCCAATTATCTAACGGACGAAACAATTGTGCTTCACCATTATTGTTTATAAATGCCTTCATTCCTTCAAAAATTGCTTGCCCATAATGCAACGCAAAAGTAGAAGGAGATAAACTTAAATTTCCAAAAGGTAATATTTCTGCATTTTTCCATTCTCCATCTTCATAATCTACAACAAACATGTGGTCGCTAAAAATATTCCCAAATTTTATGTTATTAAAATCGCACTCTGAAATTCTTGATTGTGTAGTTTTGGTTATTTTTATTGAAATTGCCATTGTTTATAAATTATGAAATTAGAAATAGAAACAATTGTTGATTTATTTGATGAATTTTATTTGGTATCGGATATTACATCCAAAGAAGAGTTATTTACCGGTTCGACAAATAAAGAGGAAACCGTTACAAATAATACTCCTGCAATAGAAAGTAATCAATCAAATACGTTGATAAATGATTCTTTGAATCAACCTCAAAATACAATCAACCTGCCAAAGATAGAGTATGCAGGCAAAAACCAAAAACATATTGTATTTATTTACAACGATACTACAAACGATAGCAAGGAGAATGCGCTATTTATACAAAATATTTTTCAAAAAGCATTGCAACTACAATTAGATGATATTGCAATAATTAGAATCTCAAAAAACCCTACACTAACTAAAAATCAAATTTTGGAGGAGTTATCACCTAAGCAAATAATAATTTTTGGTACACAACCGTTTTTTCCTGCTACTTCTTTTCATCAGATTTTAGTTGAAAACAACACGAAAATACTGCTTGCAGATGCACCCGAAAACTACCACGAAAACAAAGAAAAAAAACTTGTCCTTTGGAATTTAATTCAGCAAATTTTTCAATAGCACTAAAAAGTAAATAGGTATAATTATTTAAACACACAATGTATTAAATACACATGTTACAGACATGAGTAGGACAACCGTTCACCCTTGACAATTTCGACTAAAAATCGCACGACATTACAGCCAAAAACATAAGCGGACTTTGATTCGACAGACAGTTCATTGCATCTTGAAACAGACCGACCTTGCCTACACCTAACCCGACCCAAAAGTTATTAAAATTTTCCCACCATACATTTAAAAAAATAATTATACGCCCTCCCGCATTTGGCACATTTTGATTTCGGAAATAATACTTACATTTGACATAATTTGACAAGTCAAACAAAAAACTAACATCGTGAGCAATTTAGGGCAGAGAATCAGAGAACTGAGAGAGAAGCAAAACCTTCTACTACGACAGGTTGCTGCACATCTCGAGGTGGACACTGCACTTATGAGCAAGATTGAAAGAGGGAAAAGAAAAGCATCCAAACAACAGGTGATTGAGATTGCCAAATTCTTAAAAGCCTACGAAGAAGAACTGCTTACGCTTTGGCTGGCTGATAAGTTGGAAAACGCTGTTGGTAACGAAAAAGATTTAGCTCCTGATGCATTGAACATTCTAAAAAAGAATTTGAAGAAATGAAGAAAGGTATAAAGCTAATTGACAATTCATCAAACGAGTATCAACTTGGTACTGTATTAAAAGAACTAATACAAGACAAAAGTTTTTCTCAAATTTCAATTGCAACAGGTTATTGGGATTTGCCCGGAATGGTTACAATCCTTGAAGAATTGAATCAGTTTTTGGAACGGGACAATATTACATTCAGACTGCTATTAGGCGAAGAACCATCTGTAAGAGCCTATCAAGTTAAAAAACCAAAGCAGCAAGACCCCGACTTTCCCGAAAAATATTTGAAAAATGATTTAGAGAACCTGCAACTGAAAGACGAGTTTCAGCAAGTTGCTGACTTGCTAGGAAAACACATGAACGAAACGAATACCGGAAAAATTCAAATCAAAGTTTACCGTAAAAACTTTCTTCATGCTTAGTGTTACATTTTTGGATCGGATGAAGAAAATGCAATAGGCATTATCGGTTGTTCTAATTTCACAAAGCAAGGATTGTTCGGTAATCTTGAATTAAACCAGTTTGAGGACAACAATGCAACTGTAAACTTTATCCGCAAAAATCTTTCTCAGCATCCTTCACATCGCACGTGGTTTGAAGAATTATGGAACGATAGTGAAGATTGGAGTAAAACTTTCAAAGAAGAAATTCTGGCTTTGAGTAAACATGGCGGTACTTGTTTTAGTGCTTACGAAATGTATATCCATGCCTTGTATCGCATTTACGGGCAGGATTTGTTAGACGAGAAAGAAAATAAAGTTGACACAGACGACCCAAGTTCAGGGAAACCACAGCTATTGAAGTTTCAAATACAAAATGCCAATTCGCTTATTAAAAAACTAGAACGACAAGGCGTGGCAATGCTTTCTGATTCTGTTGGTTTGGGCAAGACATACACAGCCATAAAGGTGATTGAATACTACAAACAAAATTTGAATCAACGAGTTGTGGTCATTGCACCTGCGGGGCTAATTCAACAATGGAGAAAATCATTCGATGATTTTAAAGTGGTTCATATTCCTGAAATTTACAGTTTGCAGGATACCGAGAAAATTAAAGATGTTCGTGAAAACCTGCAATCTATTCCCGTTGGCTTATTTGTTTTTGATGAAAGCCACAACCTAAGAGCATCTGGCGGACAACGCTTTGATGTATTTATCAAATGGCGACAGGAAAATGAAAATGCTAAAACCTTGCTGCTTACCGCAACCCCTATCAACAATCAGTTAGCCGACCTTACCAACCAAATCATGTTAGGTTCGGGTGGCGAAATTTTTAAGTTAGGGAAATTTTATGACCGCAGCACTCAAAAATATTTTACACTAAAAGAACGCTTTGAACTGCTGCAAACAGATATGAGAAGGCAAATACGTGAAAGCGGATTTATAAATTATCAGCAAATAAAAGAACAACTCACTCCTTTGTTGAATCGCTTTATTGTAAGACGAACAAGGCAAGGAATTGAAAAAGAATATCCTGATGGATTAGAGATAAATGGTAAACTTCAAAAATTCCCAAAATCTTATCCCGACAATTTAGAATATAAAGTTTCCAATCAGTTCAAATCGCAATTATTGAAATATGCCGAGACCAATCCTGAACTCACAAGGGCTTTCAACTATGAGATAAACAGTTTGGCTGACTTGGAGTATTTAGCACATCCACTTGATTTGTTTGATCATTACACCGAAAGAGACAAACCCATTCATTCATCACTTGAAATTATTTACACTGCATTACTGAGTTTAGGTTTCCCATGCTATCGATACAACATTTATCGTCATGCTTACTACGGCAGAAAACGTGGCGAATTAGAATTGAATGCAGATGAAAACCGGGAACTGAGCAGACAAATAGGTATTTACGGCATTTTCAGAACCGTATTCTTAAAACGTTTGGAATCTTCACTTTTCTCTATCAATAAATCAATTGGCAGCTATGAGAAAAAGCTGATTGACTTTGAAAATAAATTGAAAAAATTCAATAAAATAATTTCGGTTAAAAATCTTTCTGCTCTAAATAAAGCCATTGATGCTTACAATGAACAAAATGCTGATGAGGATGAATTGGACTTTGATATTGAAGATTTTGAAAGTGCAGAGGAGGGCTTTACCAGTATTGATGCCGATGAAGGAGTGTTTAATGTAACACAACTGAAAGCTGACATCAGCAAAGATATTGCAGTGCTAAAAATTCTGAAAGAACAAATCAAGTATTTGTTAGATAAGGATGATAAGATTCAGGAATTAGCCAAACACCTGAATCAGAATGAAGACCGAAAAGTTTTGGTGTTTACCTACTTTGCCGACACTTTACAATATCTGTCTGAAAACCTTCCACAATATTTAGTGAAAGGCAAAAACATTGAATTTGCCTTAGGTTCAAAAAGCGAGATAGAAGATTATGCCAAACGCTTTGCTCCTGTGTCTAAAAAATACCAACTAAAAAACGGAGAAAAGGAAATTGATTTTTTGATTGCTACTGACAAACTTTCTGAAGGGCAGAACCTGCAAGATTGCGGCATGATTATTAACTACGATTTGCATTGGAACCCTGTGCGAATGATTCAGCGAAATGGTCGTATCAATCGTTTGGGAACTAAACACGAAGAGATTTTTATTTATAATTTCCGTCCTGAAGAACAGTTGGAAAGTTATTTGCAGTTAGTCCGTAAATTAGAAGATAAAATCAACCTGATTCGCTATACTATTGGAACCGACCAATCTATTTTAGACGAAGATCCCGAGCCACAAGATTATACAGAAGACCTTTACAGCCGTGACGAAAAGAAACGTATGGCAGCCTTCCAAAAAATATTTGAAACATCGGAATTGCTTGCTGCCGAAGACTTATTTATGGACGACCTTAGAGCATTTGACCGAAATGAAGAATTTACTTTAACTTACAAAGAGCAAATTAAGAATATGCCTAAAGGAAAATGGGGCAAAGTGCAAATGCGAAAAGAAGAAGATGATTTTATACATCTTGGTCATTTGGCTACAGGTGAAGAAGAAACGTTGGATGCAGGTTATTTTGTGATATTCACCAAAGATAAGATTGGTGAGTTGCTCACCACTACCGAAGGCTTATTACACATAAAAGCAACAAGCGAACAAAACGAACGCTTTGCCGATAAATTCAAACATAAACCCGAAACTGAAGCCTACATTTCAGATTTCATACTACAACGATACCAGTTTACGGAAGAAGAGCATCAGGTGCGATATAATCAGCCTCAACAAAGTGCAATACTATTTATAAAAAACAAAATGATTGAGTATGGTTATCCGTTTGAAGAAATTGACCGTGTTGAACATTGTATTCAACACTCGCAAAATGCCTATATTAATAAAGAGAATTTAAAATTGGTGCGATTGGTAAACCGCCTGAACCGTAGAGGTGAACATGTTTCAGATGAAATTATCCAGCAATTCATTTCGTTGGCTAACCAATACAAACCCGAAGAAAAATCAGAGCGGGCACCATTGAGTGAAATTATACAGATATTTGAGTAACCGCTCAAAGCTAATCTTCGGAATGTTTGAAAAACAAAAAGAAAAATGAAAAAAGAACAGATAAACGAACTCTTTGACAAATTCCAAAACGCCTGTTATTTATATGAAGGTATTGAATGCTGGAGTGCAAGAGAATTACAGGTGATTCTGGGCTACGCAAAGTGGGAGAATTTTTCAAAAGTGATTGAGAAAGCGAAAACTGCTTGCGAAGCCAGTGGTGTTGAGGTGAAAAACCATTTCCCTGATGTCAGGAAAATGGTTGATATTGGCAGTGGAACACAACGACCTGTTGATGATGTTGCGCTCACAAGATACGCTTGTTATTTAGTTGCTCAGAATGGCGACCCGGCAAAAAGTGAAATTGCATTTGCTCAAACCTATTTTGCTGTTCAAACCCGTAAACAAGAAATCATTGAGCAACGATTACTTGATGTGGCAAGAGTAACTGCAAGAGAAAAGCTTTCTAAGTCAGAGAAAAAACTTTCGGGAATTATTTATGAAAGAGGTGTTGACGATAAAGGTTTCGCAATCATCCGCAGCAAAGGCATTGCCACCTGCTGAAGACATTATCAAACTGAAACGCAAATTGGATAGCGAAGAAAAAAATGTTTTAAAAGAAGTAAAGAAAACCGGAAAGAAGAAAAAACAATGACAATTAACGAAATCAATAAAATATTAGCACATTTGGCTGAAAATCCATCACGTGAAAATGTATTGGATTTTGCTTTTGCCCTGCTGCAATGGATGAACATTGAAGTGAACAAGGACAGCCCCGCAAAAGACGGGACAGGCAAGCCGCAATTGCTTTCGCCACAAACCCAAAAACTGAAAGATTATTTAGCTCCGGCTCCGCAAACCGTGCAACCTCAGTTGTATCGCCTGAGTGCCGACAATCAAAATATCCGTGTCCGCTTTGCCGTATTAAAAAAATTAAAGAAAGAATATATCAGCCAATTGGTTGACAACGACCCCGGACTTAGCACTTATCAGGCTTCTATTAAAGGTATTATTCATATTCCGGGTAAACCACAATACATTCCACCGCAACCCTATTTCATTCATTTTGTAACTACACCCGATTATGATAAACTGGTGCTGATTTTCAATCAGGGTGAACAAAAAAGAATTGTTTCTTTCCGCAGCAGATTAACCACCACACAATACAACAAAATCATACAACAATGGCAAGGTGTTGGCTCAAAAACGAAACCCGAAATTGCTGACCTGCTTTGGAAATCACTTGACATTAAAGAAGTAAACAAAGAGTTCTACAAGCAAATAAAAGAACGCTTTGATGCATTGTTGGGCATAGTTAAAACACAACATGCTAAAGCAACCGAAAATCAGGTAAAGCAATTTACTGTTCGCTTAATAGGCAGATATATTTTCTGTTGGTTTCTGAAAGAAAAAGGAATTATTCCATCGGGATTAATCAGCTGTGAAAACATTCGCAACACAACAAACTATTATCAAACCATTCTGCTTCCATTATTTTTCAAAACGCTGAACACTAAGGTTCAGGATAGAGAAATCCTGAAATCAAATAATCATAAAAATCATAGTTCAGACAATATACCCTACCTGAACGGAGGCTTGTTTGATGAAAGTGATGAAGACAAACTGTTTACCAATTTAAATTTAGATGCATGGCTATTGCCTTTTGTAGAAATATTGGAGAGCTACGATTTTACGGTGGATGAAAGCAGCAGCCAATACCAGCAAGTGGCAGTTGACCCCGAAATGCTGGGTCGTATTTTTGAAAACCTGCTGGCAAGCCAAAACGAAGAAACTGAAAAATTAGCTAACCAACGAAAGGCTTATGGTGCTTTTTATACCCCAAGGGAGATTGTGGACTATATGGTGAACGAAAGCATTAAAGCCTATTTGCAAACACAGTGGGAGCAGCACATTATTGAGAAGAAATCCAAAACGCTGAATAACCCCGAACAAGCAGGCGACATTTTTGGCAACAAAAAACCGCAGCAATTATCCATAGAAATAAAACGCTATGAACTGAAACCGGAAGAAAAAACCAAAATAGAAAAAGCCATTGAGCCGCTTTTTGGTGCTACACCCTATGCAGCACAATTAAAGAAGGAAGAAAAAAACTTGCTGCTGCAATTTTTAGAGCAGATAAAAATATTAGACCCTGCCTGTGGCTCGGGTGCCTTCCCTATGGGCATTTTGCACAAGTTGGTTGAGCTACACGAAACCCTGGGAACAGTAAAAAGTAGCTACGAACTGAAGAAAGATATACTGAGCCAGAATATTTATGGAGTGGACATTATGCCGATGGCAATAGAAATTGCACGGTTGCGGGCATGGCTTAGTTTGGTGCTGGAAGAAAACTACAACCCAAAAGACCCGGTGCACAATTTTGGAGTAAAACCACTGCCTAACCTTGATTTTAAATTTGTATGTGCCAATAGCTTAATTGATTTGGGATTAGATGCTTTTATACAACAAAGCAAAGGCACACTGCACGAAGGCTTTACTGAAAAATTAGTAAGCCAACTGAAAGCATTGGAAGACTTGCGTAAACAATTTTTTACACCTGCCCTGGCAAGCACCGAGAAAGAAAAACTTAAGACCAATTATTTTGAACAACGGGATAAAGTAATTGCCGACATAGAAGCCGCACACGACCCTGTATTGAAACAAATAGCACAAAAAATAAAACACTGGAACCCTTTTGACGACAGCAAAGCCAGCCCTTTCTTTTCTCCCACATGGATGTTTGGCATTGACAAAGGTTTTGATGTGGTAATTGGAAATCCGCCTTATGTTGATATAAAAAGTTTACCGCCCGAAATTGTAAGAGAGTTTTTCAAATCATTTAAGACAACGCAAAAAAGAATCAATCTATATGCAGTATTTATTGAGAAGGGGTATTCATTGCTTTCTAAAGATGGCAATATAATTTTCATCATTCCAAATTCAATACTGGTTAATGAATCTTACCAGCTACTAAGAAGGCATCTTATTCAAAGCTTGAAGCAAGTTATCAAGTTACCTGATAATGTTTTTGAAGCAATCGTTGAGACAATCATTTTACAAGCAGAAAAAGGAAATAATGAAAAAACTATTAAAACAAGATATTTTGATAATGGTGAGAATGTAAATTTCAACAATCTTGAATACACATACTTCACAAGGAAAGATTGGGAAAAGGACAAGGATGTCCGATTCAATATTTTCTCAGACGATAACACTGAATTGATATTAAGAAAAATTGAAAGCACTGGTAAAACTCTAAAGAATATTGCTGACTTCTCTTTGGGTATAACACCGTACGATAAATACAAAGGGCATTCAAATGAAGATATTAAGAATAGAATTTTTCATTCTGAAAAGAAACTCAACAATAAATATGTTCCGCTAATTAGTGGTAAGAATATTCATAAATTTAATATTGAAAATACACCGATTGATGAGTTTCTAAAATATGGCGATTGGCTTGGTGCACCACGAGAGATAAAATTCTTCAAAGAGCCTAGAGTTATAGTTAGACAAATTGTTGCTGGTAAACCAGATTTCAAAATTCATGCTGGTTATACTGAGGATGAATTATACTTTACTCAAATTGGTTTTGGAGTTATTTCAAAAAAGAAAAGCATAAGTGAAATCAAATTCATTTTGGCAATACTCAATTCTGAATTAATTAAGTTCTATCATGCAAATAGGTGTTTAGACAAGGAGAAAGAAATTTTCCAAAAAATTCTTATTGCTAATACTAAACAATTTCCAATTCCGAAAATTCTTACAAGTAGATTAGAAAATCAATTTGAAAAATTAGTAGATGAAATCCTGAAAAAGAAAAAAGCAAACCAGGACACTACTGCTATAGAAAAAGAAATAGATGTATTGGTTTACAAGCTGTATGAACTCACTTATGATGAAGTAAAAATAATAGATAAAGATTTTTGGCTAAGCGAGGCGGAGTATGAGAAAATAAAAATTGAGTAAGCAATGGAGCTACTCTTTGATAATAAATACCGCTATGTAAAAGACCTGGGCAATGGAGGTTTTGGCAAAGTGTTTTTGGCAAAGGAGGAACGCTCTGAAAATCTGGTTGCCATCAAGCAGTTAAAAAACGAAGATAAGACAAGGCAGGATGATATTATTTACGAAATGCAGATGGTATCAAAGTTCAATCATCCGCATATTGTGCTATACAAGCATCATTTTGTTCAGAATGATTTGCTCTACATTGTAATGGAATATTGCACATTGGGCAGCTTGCGCGAATTGCTGCGAAACGAAAACCCTGCTTCCACTCTCATTTGGAAATGGATGAGCCAATTAACCGAAACCCTTCAGTTGGTTCATGAAAAAGGCATTGTACACCACGATATTAAGCCGGACAATATTCTTTTTACAGAAGACCGCACCATCAAAATAACCGACTTTGGCATTGCCAATACCGGAGGCGGCACAAGACCTTACATGAGTCCTGAAGCATTAAGTTGGGAAACCCATACCGAAAAAGATCCAAGAGTGGACGTATATGCTTTGGGTGTAACACTTTTAGAAATGTGTACAGGCCAGAATCCATTTAATGGAAAATCAACAGAAGAAATAATTGAACTGCATGACCGGAAAGAATTTGGAATTACACCCCTACCCAACTGGCAGCAGGAAATTATTTTAAAAGCTATTGCCAAAATCCCTGAACAAAGGTTTCAGAGCATGAAAGATTTTCATGAGGCAATACAGGCACAATCAGTTCCTATTCTGTTTGATAAAGAGGTAATTCAGGCAGGCGATTTGGCTGAGCAGGCCGAACGATTATTACAACGCAAAAAATGGAACAGAGCGTTCTCACTATTAGAGTATGCCGAAACCAACTTAAAACCCAGCGTGAATATTTTGCTGCAAAAAGGCAAATATCACCTGATGGCACAGCAGATTGAACAGGCAAAATCATACTACGAAAAAGCACTGAAATGGAACCCCCGCTTAGACGTACAAAAAGAATTAGGATGGATAAATCTTGAACTGCAAAACTATCCTACGGCAATTTCCTTGTTATCCGACCATTTGCACCGCAATCCGTCAGACTATGAAGCCTATAATTTATTGCTGCAATGCTATTACGAAACCAACCGCTACGAGCCTGCAATGGATTTAGCAAGAATACTTTTAGAAGTTGAGCCAAACAATCCATGCTTTGCAAATAATTACTACATCTGTTGTGTAATGCAAAACATGGGACAAATGGTTTTTCCGCATACCGTTTTAAAGGCTGATAAATCAGATAATCATTTTCTGAATTACAACTATGGCGTACTATTAGAAACACAACCATCGCACAATTACAAAAAGGAGCCAACGCTTAAATCAAAATTATTGTTCATGGATTATCGCTTCAACAAGTACAGTCCATCAACTTTGTATTGCACCAACGGCAACACCGCAAACTTTAAAGAAGCAGAAACCAACAAACCCATCATCAAATTCGGAAGAGAAAATTATGATGTAAATGATGTGAAAGTTCCCGGTGGTACAGAAGTAAGCCGAAGACATTGTGTAATCGTAAATTACAAAGACGATATTTGGATTTACGACCTGAACAGTACAGGAACTTACCTGAATGATAAAATAATAAATCTTAAAGCTCCGTTGATTGGCAGAAATACGGTTGGTATTGGCAATGTTGAATATGAGTTTACAAATGATAAAACCAAACTGTTTTAATGCCGAGAATCTTTATCATAGGCGATATTCATGGATGCAGCAAGACATTTAAAAAATTGCTGATAGAAAAGATAGCTATCCGGAAAACTGATAAAATTTATTGTCTTGGCGACTATATTGACAGAGGACCCGACAGCAAAGGTGTTATTGATTTTATAATTCAACTTAGAAACGAGGGATATAAAATTCATACTCTTAGAGGGAATCATGAACAACTTTTGTTAGAATCGGAAATTGACGAAGCAGGAAAAGAACATTGGCTATGCAACGGTGGCGATAAGACATTCATGAGTTTTGGAGTAGGTTCTATTTATGAGTTAGACAAGAAATATTTAGACTTCTTCAAGCGAACAAAATATTTTATTCAAACAAAATATTTTATACTGGTTCATGCCGGCTTAAACTTTTCTGCTGCTGACCCTTTGAAAGATAAAGATGCGCTTTTATGGATAAGGAACTTTCCTATTGAAAATAATTATTTGAATGGAAAACTCTTAATACACGGACACACACCAAAACCAAGGAATTTTATCATTACGCAACCCTTTCAAAGCCCTATCAATTTAGACGGGGGCTGCGTATTTAAGCACAAAGAAGGATATGGAAGTTTATTTGCATTGAATTTTTTTGAACGAAAACTTATAGAAGTAAAAAACATTGACTGAATGCAACAACAGTTTCAAACACATTTGCAAACCATACCATTTTTAACAAAGTTTCAAAGCGACAAACTTTATTAATACAATCATTTTAATACTCACAGAACACAAAAGTTCAACTCAAGTCTTACTTTAATTATCCATTTTTTAATCCTTTATTTACCTTATTTTATGCGATTATTTTTTGAAACAAACAATATAAACAAAGCTAAAGAAATTCAAAAGATGTTAGACTCTACAATTGAGATACTGACATTAAATGATATAAATTTAACCGAAGATATACCCGAAACTGGCAGCACACTTCAAGCAAATGCACTTATTAAAGCAAGGTATGTAAACAACAAAACCGGATACAATTGTTTTGCTGATGATACCGGACTAATTGTAAATGCACTAAATGGTGCACCCGGAGTATTTAGTGCAAGATATGCCGGACCAAATGCAACCGATGATAATAATATGCAAAAGCTATTAATAAACCTTGAAGACAAACAGGATAGAACCGCTAAGTTTGTAACTTCCATTTGCCTATTTTGGAATGACGAGATGTTTGTATTTGAAGGAGAGCTTAAAGGGAAAATTATCAAAGAAAAAATTGGAACAAACGGATTTGGGTACGACCCTGTTTTTCTTCCGGATGGATATGATATTACACTTGCTCAAATGGATTTAACTACCAAAAATAAAATAAGCCACCGTGGTAAGGCATTCTCAAAAATGATCGGTTTTTTAAAAGAAAAGATAAACTAGTTCTCGTGAAAATGTTTTTTCTGTTTCAATAGATCATCCGGTATCAAATCTTCGTTTTCTACTTCCAAATCTTGTAGCTTATGATTAAACATATACACCGGAACCTGAGATAATATCCATGCCAATCCGCCAACAATTAGCATAATCATATTGGTTGAACTATCTTGTAATAAATATGCTAATGCAACAAATGAAATATTTACACTATACATAATTAATGAAACTTCTCTGTGGCTTAATCCTATACGCAGTAAGTAATGATGGATGTGATTTTTATCTGCTGCAAATGGCGATTTTTTGTTAAGTACACGTAGAATAAATACACGAAGTGTATCAAACAATGGGATTATTAAAATTGCTATTGCAATTGCCGGTGATGCAGAAATTTTAAAAGCACTTACAGCTTCCGGTCCATTAAACTGTATAAATTTAATTGCAAATACAGAAAGCAAAAAACCGGTACACAAGGAACCGGAATCACCCATAAAAATTTTAGCCGGATTAAAATTAAACACCAAAAAACCTAATAATGCACCAGCAAGTCCAAATGCCATTACACTCCAACCTATCTGTTCAATATGATTAAACCATAATCCAAAAGTTACTGAGATTATAAAACCTACGCCTCCTGCAAGCCCATCAACCCCATCAATTAAATTAAATGAATTGGTAATTACTATAATTGTAAACACCGTTAAAGCATAAGCAAACCAATCAGGTATTGCATGAATGCCTAACAAGCCGTGAAAATTATTTAACAATATGCCTTCGCCAAATACAGTAATTAAGGTAACAACTATCTGTGTACCCAATTTTTTCATAGGAGAAAGGATAACAATGTCGTCCTTTAAACCGGAAAAAAATAAAATTATAACCGCTGCCTGTAAATATTGTAATCGGGTATCCATACCTACGGATACTCCCCATAAACTAACAGCTATCGAAAAACCTGCAATAATAGCTAAACCACCTAATCGAGGAATTTTGTTTGTATGTATCTTTCTAAAATCCGGCTTATCATACAACCCTTTTAACTTAGCTACCGTAATAATAGATGGTATTCCAAATATTACAATCAGTAACGAAGTTAAAAATGACAAAATAATATTTTGCATGCGTTAATAACGATTGGGGACTATGGTTATTGTTTTAATTGGACGAAAATAAGAAGAAAAATCAATTAAAACAGAATTAAGGTGCCAAACGGTGGAATTTCCATAGTGAGTTGCTTTTTACAAACTCTATTCTATCGTGCAGGCGATTACTTCTACCTTGCCAAAATTCAATTAATGAAGGTTTTACCACATACCCGCCCCAATGTTCAGGCCTTATTGGATTTTTATTTTCAAATTGCTTTTCAGCAGCTATAAAAAGTTTTTCTAATGCATCTCTATTAGTAATAATTTGACTTTGTGGCGATGCTATTGCCCCAATTTGATTACCGATTGGTCGAATATAAAAATAATGATCATTTTCCTCGGCTGATAATTGTTCAACTTCACCTTCTATTCGTACCTGGCGATGTAACTCTAGCCAATTAAACGTTAATGCAACTTTATTGTTTTTGCTAATTTGGTTTCCTTTATTACTTTTATAATTAGTAAAAAATGTAAACCCATCTTTAGTTATTCCCTTTAAAAGTACTACCCGTGCACTTGGTGAATTATCAGCTTTAACAGTAGATAAAACCATTGCATTGGGCTCATTTATTTGCGCACTTACAGCTTCTTCAAACCATATCTTAAATTGCTCAAAAGGATTAGCATTTATTTCGTTTTCATTAAATGATTTGGAACCGTAATCAACACGCAAAGCTGCAATGTCTTTATTTGTTAATTCACTCATAAACAAGGTGCTTTTAAAAAAATCTTAAAAATTATGTAAAGTAAAAATTTTATACCATCTTTCGATTGCAAATGTATAAACTAAATAACTGTTTTAATTAATTATATAAACCTAATTGTAATAAAAATTGAAAATACGCGAAGTAAAATCACAGTTTACTAAAATTGGTAAAGGCAATTTATTGATTAGTGAACCTTTTTTGGATGATGAAAATTTTTCACGATCAGTAGTGTTTCTGTCTGAAGTAGCAAATACCGGAAGTATAGGTTTTATACTAAATAAACCGACAGACTTAACTACAAATGATGCATTACCTGGTGTGCTTAGCTTTAATTTTTCGCTATACATTGGCGGCCCAATGGAACACGATACACTTCATTTTATATATAAAGGTAATGCACATATCCGAAATAGTATAGAGATAATTCCAGGTGTTTACTGGGGCGGAAATTTGGATGACGTGAATACATCCATTGAGAATGGCAATTTAAATCCCAATGATTTCAAGTTTTTTCTTGGATATAGTGGATGGGATGGTGGCCAGCTAGAAAATGAAATTGAGCAAAAAGCCTGGTGGATGATACCCGGAAATAAAGCAATTGTATTTGCTGCTAATACAAATACAATATGGAAAGAAACGGTAAAATTATTGGGTGATGATTTTGCATACATGGCAAACTCACCAAACGATTACACTTGGAATTAAAAAAGTTATAGTACTTAAAATTTTATATAATTTTTTTATACCTAACCCGAGTAGGTTGAATATTACCTAACCGTTGTCTTTTATTTTCCTCGTAATCGGAATAATTACCCTCAAACCACACAACCTGTGAGTCTCCTTCAAACGAAAGAATATGTGTTGCAATACGGTCAATAAACCAACGATCGTGGGAAATAACAACCACACAACCTGCAAAGTTTTCAATTGCTTCCTCCAAAGCACGCAAGGTATTTACATCAATATCATTTGTAGGCTCATCCAATAACAAAACATTTCCACCTTCTTTCAATGTCATTGCCAAATGTACACGGTTGCGTTCTCCTCCACTTAACACTCCTACTTTTTTACTTTGGTCGTTTCCACTAAAATTAAATTTACTAATATATGCTCTTGCATTTACTTGCTTTCCACCTACAATCATGGTTTCTGTGCCTCCGCTTATCACTTCAAATATGCTTTTGTCCGGTAGTAAATCTTTATGGCTTTGATCCACATAGGCAATTTTAACGGTTTCGCCCACTTTAAAATCACCGGAATCTTGTGATTCCAATCCCATCATCATCCGAAATAATGTTGTTTTACCTGCACCGTTTGGACCAATTACTCCCACTATTCCGCCTCGTGGTAAATTAAAACTTAAGTTTTCATACAATAATTTATCTCCGTATGCTTTACTTACATTCTTCGCTTCAATTACAACATCGCCTAATCGCGGCCCCGGAGGAATAAACAACTCCAACTGTTGTTCTTTTTCTTTTGTTTCTTCGTTTAATAATTTATCATAAGCATTTAAACGAGCTTTTTGTTTCGATTGCCTTCCTTTTGGACCTTGTCTCACCCAATCCAATTCTCTCTCTAGTGCTTTTGCTCGTTTACCTTCGGCTTTCTCCTCTGCTTTCAACCGATTTGCTTTTTGCTCTAACCAGCTACTGTAGTTCCCTTTCCATGGAATTCCTTCTCCTCTATCCAATTCCAAAATCCATCCTGCAACATTATCCAAAAAATATCTATCGTGTGTAACTGCTATTACAGTACCCGGGAAATTTTTAAGAAATTGCTCCAACCAATCTACCGATTCAGCATCCAGGTGGTTGGTAGGTTCATCCAATAACAATATATCCGGATTACTCAAAATCAACCGACAAAGAGCTACCCTTCTTCGTTCACCACCGCTCAATACTTGTATTGGCGTATTCCCTTCCGGTACACGTAATGCATCCATTGCTTTTTCAATGGTTGTATCAATATCCCATGCATTTACAGCATCAATTTTATCTTGCAATTCAGCTGATCGATTCATCAGCTTCTCCATCTTGTCGGCATCTTCATAATTTTCTGGCAAACCCATCGCATCATTTACTGCATTAAACTCATCCAACAATGCCATAGTTTCAGCAACACCTTCTTTTACTATCTCAAGTACAGTTTTACTGTCATCTAATGTTGGCTCTTGTTCTAAATATCCTATTTTATAATTTTTACTGTCAAATACTACTTCGCCTTGAAAGTTCTTATCAATGCCTGCTATTATTTTTAACAAACTGGATTTACCGGAACCGTTAAGACCTAAAACACCAATTTTTGCTCCATAAAAAAATGAAAGATAAATATTTTTAAGAACCGTTTTTTGTGGTGGGAACGTTTTAGTTACACCAGCCATGGAGAAAATAATTTTATGATCTGTCATAGATAAATTTTTATAAAAAGGATTGCAAACTTAATTGAATTATAACATTAAAATGAACTTAGTTTTGTTTATACAATCATTTCACTACACAATGCTCATTTAACATATATTGATTTGAACTCTATTAACTCAAACATGAGTTACTAAATCATGTAAATTAACACAAAATAAATTTAGTAAATGCATAAAAAAAGGAGTTTACTTAAAGCCATAAGCTACTAAATAAACTCCTATGTAAAAAAAGAATTTAATTTAACGTCCCCAGCTACCTACAATACCTGTTTTTACCGGATTAATACACATTACAGGCACTTTACGCGAGGTATTAACAATTTGCTGTGCGTATGTTCCAAAAACCATTTCTGAGAAGTCTTTATCTTCGCTTTGTGTCATAATTAATAATAAATCAGCGTTGATACTTTCAGCATAATTTATGGTTTCATCAGCAAAGTTCCCTGAAAGTTTTTCTTTAATGTGAACAGTAAAATCAATGTTATTCTCTTTTAAAATATTTTCCAATTGATTCAATCCACCTTGAATTTTAGCATCCAATATTTCATCGTTTGTTTTAAAACTAAATAAACGAATAGTGGACTTATAGGATTTAGCTAAATGAACCGCCCATTTTATTTTTTGGCGCGACTCTAAAGTTAAATCAACAGGGAACACAATGTTTTTATACACGTTTGAAGTTTGCCCTGATTTAACTACAATAACAGGCACTTTACTTGAAATTATTGTACGTGATGAGTTGCTTCCAATTAATTGTCCCAAACCGGATGCACCATTTGAACCCATAATTATACTATCACAGCCTAATTCTTCTACTACATCTGCAGCCACGTTATATATTTTTCCTGATTTAATATGCGCTGTACAGTTTACATTATATTGGCTTTTAATATCATCTGCAAGTTTTTGAAGACGATTTAAAGCTGCTTCTTTTAC
>JACFNJ010000237.1 GCA_019454865.1 Bacteroidia bacterium | reverse complement strand
AGAAAGCTTTAATCATACCGATTACCGTTCCTAATAAAGCGATTAAGGTAGATACTGAAGCCATTGTTGCTATAATTACCAAGTTTTTTTCTAACATTGGTAACTCTAACGATACCGATTCTTCAATTTCTTTTTGAATAGCTAATATTTTTTGATCTTTTTCAAGCTCAGTATTGGCTTGCATTTCTTTGTATTTATACAAAGCTGATTTTACTACATTAGCAACTGAACCTTGTTGTTTATCACATTCTGCAATTGCTGCATCAATGTTATTTCCGGCTAAGTTAGCTTGTATTTTACGTACAAACACTTCAGCTGAACCTTTTCCGGATGCTTTACCAATTGTTAAGAAACGCTCAATTGAGAATGTAATACTCATCAATACCAAGCAAATCAATAAAGGAACAATTACACCACCTTTGTAAATTAAGCCTAATGTGTGGTTAATGCCATCAGGTACCGGATGATTTGCAGGGTCGCCACCCTCAAAGTTTGCTGGATTTCCCAACACAAACATGTAGATTAAAATAGCTACTACTAATAATACAGGAATTGCAAATGTTGCAAACATTGCACTGAATTTGCTTTCAGATTTTTTTGATTGAACTTTGTTCATTGTGTACAATTTTTAAGTGGATGCAAAAAAACTAATTTAATTGATATATGAAAATAAATATTAACAAAATATTAAACAACATTTGCTGATATTTATTGTTTGATAAGTGATTTAAGCTTTCGGTATTTCATAGATACTTCAATAGCAGTGTATTTGGCTATAATATAACCATAATATCCATCTAAAAAACCTAATCGGATAATATAATCGCGTATAAATCGAACTAATGGACTTGCATATTGTTTAAGCAAACTGTGTTTTTTTCTTTTTTTTGCTAATTCTTCTGCTCCGCGTGTGCTGTATCTTTCCATTTTGTTTTTATGCTCTTGTATTGTTCGATACGAATAATGAAGCAGTTTTCCTTTCAATTCTACGATTTGTGTAGTTTCAGGTAATTCAAGTGTTTCATGTACCTCAGCAAGATTCCATTTTACTGTTGTTTTGTTAAACAACCGGATTTTTTTATCCGGATTCCAACCACCATGTTTTATCCATTTACCACAGTAATTATTCAATCGCTTAACACGATAAGCTGAATTATTATTTAACAGTAATTTTACATGTTGTATGGATTGTTGAAGTTCTTTATCTAACTCTTCATCGGCATCTATGGATAGTATCCAATTAAAAGCTGTGTATTGGTGTGCATTGTTTTTAGTAGCTCCATATCCGATAAATTGGTTGGTGTAAACTTTTGCACCAAGCTTTTGTGCAATTTCGCAAGTTTTATCTGTAGAGTAGGAGTCGCTTACAATTATTTCATCCACTACGGGTAATAGCGATTGAATGCAACGGGTAATGTTTTTTTCTTCATTGCAAGTAATAATTACAGCGCTTATTTTTTCCATCAACTCAATATGGCTTTAAGTTTTGATATGAAATATGCAATGTTTTTAGGAAAATGCAGTGTTTTATTGGTATATGGTTCGCCTACATGTAAAACATTTTTATATAAAAACGATGCGGTAAATCCCCATTTTTTCATAAAGGTTTTTCTTCCATTATTACGTACTACTCTGCCTGTAGATTTGCATTTGAAATGGTAAACCAAACTTTTACCAAAGCCTCTGAAATCTCTTACTCCTTGTTGCCACAATTTCATTGAAAAATCCGGATCACTGTAAAATCCAGGGCTATACTCTTCGCTATATCCATTAACTTTATCCCACAATTCTTTGGAAACAATAGATGGTGGCCAACTTGCACCGTACCAGTCTGTTTTTAATGCTTTGTTTTGAATAAAATCAAGTAATGCTTTTTCGTCAAAACTGTCAATGTCTTTTCCAAAATCATAAGGCGATAGTGTAGCATTATTGGTGCCTTTTTCATATTCTATCATTGTACTGCTATAATAAAATAAAGGCGAATTGTTTTGTTCAATTGCTTCCCATAATACCCAATCCCATTTAGGGCAAGCATACATATCATCGTTAAAATATACAATGTATTTGGTAGTAGCTAATGTAGCTGCTGCATTAAGTGCATAACATACTCCGGCATTTGTAGCACTGTAGGTATAACTATATCCTTGCTGTTTTACCCAATTTATTGTGCCATCGGTTCCTTCATTTACATGTATAATAATTTGATGTTTAAAAGAACTATTCTTTTCAATACTGTTTATACATTGTTTTAAGTAAGGCAGATTATTCCAGCTTGGTATAACAATGCTGAAAACTTCATTACCTGGAGTTTGTCCGTTTGAATGAAAACTTATTTCAGGCTTTGGAAACTCCATCCCAACTATATTTCAACAGTTTTTAAGTACGCGTTTATGTTTTGTTCAATGCGTTTTTCAACATCGCTGTATTCAGCCTTTACAAATTTTTTTCCTGTTATCTGCTCAAACAATTCAATGTATCGGTTTGATACACTTTCTATAAACTCATCATTCATTTCGGGTTGAATTTGTCCATCCAATCCTTGAAACCCGTGTTCAATTAGCCATTGCCTTACAAATTCTTTGGAAAGCTGACGCTGCTGCTGGTCTTGTTTTTGTATTTGTTCGTATGTGTCGTTATAAAAATAGCGTGACGAGTCGGGTGTGTGAATTTCGTCAATTAATAATATTTCGCCATCTTTTTTTCCAAATTCATATTTCGTATCAACCAATATTAGGTTTTGCTTATTTGCAGCCTCAGTGCCTAATGCAAATAGTTTTTTAGTATAATCTTCCAATACTGCATAATCTTCTTCGGATACCAATCCGGCTTTAATTATTTCTTCTTTGCTTATATCTTCATCATGCCCATGAGCTGCTTTTATTGTAGGAGTAATAATTGGTTCAGGTAGTTTTGCATTTTCAATTAAACCATCCGGCATGGGTACACCACATATTTCGCGCTTACCTGCTTTATATTCACGCCAGGCATGTCCGGCTAAGTAGCCTCTTATTACCATCTCTACTTTAAAAGGAATGCAATATTTACCAACGGTAACATTGGGGTCAGGTGTTGCTATTTTCCAATTGGGTACAATTGGTGCAGCCATATCTA
>JACFNJ010000236.1 GCA_019454865.1 Bacteroidia bacterium | reverse complement strand
CATTCCATTTTGAGTTGTTAATATTCTGCTTTGCCTCAGTAGCAGCATCTGCATTTATTTCAACAGCATCAATTGTGCAATTGGAATTACGTTGCGCAACCATTAATGATAATAATCCGGTACCTGTGCCAATATCCAATACTTGTTTTGCAGTATCTACTTCACACAAGCAACCAAGTACTACACTATCTGTCCCTACCTTCATGGAGCTACGCGCTTGCAGCACATTAAACTGCTTAAATTGAAACACGCTCATGGCTTGGTTATTAAATAATCAAACCGATAGTGAGCATAAGCATAATGCTTGGGTTGTATTAAAAACTCACCCTGTACTTGCTCATTGTTACATATTATCTTCATCTCATCAGATGACCAAAATTTACCCATCACATTCTTATCTTTTAGCATCTGCACAAAAAGCCCGAACAAGCGCGAAAAGTTGGTATAGTGATTAAAAAAACGAGCACGGTCAGGCACATCGGTAAGTAATATTTTGCCTCCGCTTTTAAGTAACGGCAATAAATCATGAATTACTTTAGCACCTTTTTCAAAGGTTTCAAAATATTGAAATGAAAAACATAGTGTTATTCCATCAAATGTTTGCTGCAAACTTGAATATTTCTCCCATTGAGTCAAGTTAAGTACATCTACTGTTTCAAATCTTGTATTAATTTGTTTATTTCTATTCGCTTGTTCTATTTGTAATGATGATAAATCAATACCTACCAAACTTTTCACAAATGGAAACATGCACATACTAAATGCCCCATTACCACAGCACACATCCAAAAGTTTAGCATCGGATGTTAACTCCAACAAAGCAACTGCACGCGATGCTTGTTCCTTCATCAGAATTTCCATTTGCTTTGCTGTAATGCCATTTCTACCTACTTGTTCAAGCACATTATTTGACGAAGCATGTTTATCCCAAAAGTTTTTCCAATCCATTATGCGCAAATTACAAAATATGTGAATACTGCATATACAATCATTTAATTTTTCGCTTTATCATTGCAACATGGCAAAGGGCGAAGGAGTAAAAATTCTAAAAAAGCTGTTTCTTAAACTCGGCAAATTGTTTTTTCAATTGTGTGTTATCGGGTTTCAGTTTGCCATTTTTTTAATAATTATTTATCGTGTTGTTCCGGTACCTGTAACTCCCCTGCAGGTTATACGTGTTTACGAACAATTTACAAATGACAAGCCACTAAAACTATCCAAACACTGGAAAAGCATTGATTATGTAAACGATAAATTTTGCTATGCGGTATTAACCAGTGAAGACATAAAATTTATGCACCATTATGGATTTGATTTTGAACAAATTTATAAATCCATAAAAAAGGGATTGGATACCGGAAAAAAAATGCGTGGAGCTAGCACGATATCACAACAAACAGCCAAAAACATATTTTTCACTCCAAAAAGAAGCTGGATTAGAAAAGTTCCGGAAATGGGTGTTACTATTTGTTTAGAACTTTTATGGACAAAAAAAAGGATTTTGGAAGTTTATATTAATATTATTGAGATGGGTGATGGAATATATGGAGTAGAGGCTGCCGCAAATAAATATTTCAATAAAACTGCTGCTAATTTAAGCAAGAGAGAATGTGCATTAATAGCAGCTTGCTTACCAAATCCACGAAAATATATTGCAAACAAACCCAGTAAATACATCAATAAAAAAGCTGTAATAATTCAACGCTACATGTACAAAATAGGCAAACTCCCTTGGCGAATTAAAGACACCAATAAATAACAGTATTTAACGTTTTAGGTTTAAATACAACTAGTATATATGCTACTGTTTATTTAATTATTTAATAATATTGCAATACATGAAATATTTTTTCGTAACACTACTTATTGTTACTGCTTTTGCAGTAAATACAAACAAGGCAATTGCTCAAAAAAATAATTGGGCAAACAAAATAGAC
Organism: Bacteroidia bacterium; assembly: GCA_019454865.1. Classification (GTDB taxonomy): domain Bacteria; phylum Bacteroidota; class Bacteroidia; order UKL13-3; family UKL13-3; genus UBA6183. The sequence goes on along the minus strand of JACFNJ010000236.1, from coordinate 1,176 downwards.
TCATTAAGTTTAGATACTTTGAATGACATTTCAATTCGATTAGAAAACTTAGGACAAACAATGATTACCGTATCCGATGAAAATGCACGGTTGATAGCTGCATATAATTTTGTAAAAACATTGCTTGTTGCATTTCGGATTCATAATTCCTATTTCTACCCTTTTGATTCGATTAAAAATATTTCTGTTTTAGTTTCACCTGATAATAACTTTAGAATTTTCACTTGGAATATTGCTTTAAATACTGAAAGCTATCAAAACTTTGGGGTAATTCAACTAAACCCTGATTACATGAAAAAAATTAAAGATACCACAAACTTACGTTCATTCTATCCATTAATAGACAAATCAGAGATATATAAAAGAGCTATGGATACAACAGCAAATAACCTGCACTGGTTTGGTGCGCTGTACTATAAAATCATTTTAAACAAACACAAAAACAAAACCTATTACACATTATTAGGCTGGGATGGAAATACCAAAATGAGTAATAAGAAAATTGTCGAATCACTGTACTTTGAAAATAATATTCCATTTTTTGGCGCACCAATATTCGACATGAAAAACACGCAATACCCTAAACCACTTAAACGATTAATTTTTGAATACAACAACTATGCAAACATGGCATTGCGTTATGAACCCTCAAAAGAAATTTTAGTTCAAGAAAACGTGGCTCCTACACGCCAGCAAGATTATGGGAAACCGGAAACTTATGTTCCCGATGGCTCATACGATTATTATAAATTCAATAAAAAAAACGGTAAGTGGGAAAAACAGATTGGCATGTTAAAAGACTTTAACATGCAGAAGTAATTCAAAAAATTAACCGATTTTCTTATTCTTCAATTTTTGCTTTTTTACTTTTTAATAAGCTAAAATCAGTATCTACACGCTTAATAGTATTAACTAATTTTCCTAATCCGGTTATCTCCATTACTACCTCATCTCCATCTTGCAACCATTGAGGGGTAAAGCTTTTATCCATTAACAAACCTGTACCGTTTAGTTCCAAAAAACAACCTGTGCCTACTGTACCGCTACCAATTACATCACCCGGTAAAATATCTACACCATAAGCGCAACGCTCCAATATTTCAGCAAATGTCCAATCCATTTCAGCCACATTACCCTCGCTTACCAATTTGCCATTTACCCAACACTTCATTGATA